>DASQNO010000129.1:0-25794 GCA_035644935.1 Sphingomonadaceae bacterium | reverse complement strand
GTTCTGCGGCACTTCTTCGTAGTGCGAGAACTGCATCGAGTACTGAGCGCGACCCTGGCTGAAGGATCGCAGCTCATTAACGTAGCCGAACATATTGGCAAGCGGCACGATCGCCTCGACCACCTGCGCGTTGCCGCGGCTATCCGTGCCCTGGATCTGCCCGCGACGCGAGTTCAGATCGCCGATGACGTCGCCCAGATAATCCTCCGGGGTCACGACTTCGACCTTCATGATCGGCTCGAGCAGCTTGATCCCGGCCTTGACCGCCGCTTCGCGCATGCCGCCGCGGCCGGTGATCTCGAACGCCAGTGCCGAGGAGTCCACGTCGTGATAACCGCCGTCATAGAGCGTCGCGGTGAAGTCGATGATCGGAAAGCCGATCAGCGATCCCGTCGCGGCGATCTCGCGGATGCCCTTTTCGACCGAAGGAATATACTCCTTCGGGACGTTGCCGCCCTTCACCTCGTCCTTGAAAATCACGCCTTGGCCGCGCTCGCCGGGTTCGACGGTGAACTTGATGCGGCCGAACTGACCGGAGCCGCCGGACTGCTTCTTGTGCGTGTAGTCGACGTCGACCTTCTTCGCGAGCGACTCGCGGTAGGCCACCTGCGGCGCGCCGATGTTCGCCTCGACCTTGAACTCGCGCTTCATGCGATCGACGAGGATCTCGAGGTGGAGCTCGCCCATCCCCTTGATGATCGTCTGGCCGCTCTCGTTATCCGACGACACGCGGAACGACGGGTCCTCGCGGGCAAGCCGGTTGAGCGCGACGCCCATCTTCTCCTGGTCGGCCTTGGTCTTGGGCTCGACCGACAGCTCGATGACCGGCTCCGGGAACACCATCCGCTCGAGGATGATCGGCGCGTTCTGCGCGCAGAGCGTCTCACCCGTCGTCGTGTCCTTAAGGCCGGCCAAGGCGACGATATCGCCGGCATAGGCCACCTGGATGTCCTCACGGTCGTTCGCGTGCATCAGCAGCATGCGCCCGACCTTTTCCTTCTTGTCCTTGACCGAATTGGTCACGGTGGAAGCGGTCTCCAGCTTGCCCGAATAGATGCGCGCGAAGGTCAGCGTGCCGACGAACGGATCGTTCATGATCTTGAACGCAAGCGCGGAGAACGGCGCATTGTCGTCGGCGGGACGCTCGTCCTCGGTTTCGCCGTCGAGCTTCATGCCCTTGATCGCGGGCACGTCGAGCGGGCTCGGCAGATAGTCGACAACGGCGTCGAGCAGCGGCTGCACGCCCTTGTTCTTGAATGCCGAGCCGCACAGCACGGGGACGAACGAGAAGTTGAGCGTACCCTTGCGGATCAGCTTCTTCAGCGTCGCCGTGTCGGGCTCCTCGCCGCCCAGATAGGCTTCCATGATGTCGTCGTCCTGTTCGACGGCCATCTCGATCAGGTCCATGCGCGCCGCCGCGGCGGCGTCGGCGAGGTCGGCCGGGATGTCCTGATACTCGAACTTGGCGCCCAGCGACTCCTCGAGCCACACGATCGCGCGGTTCTCGACGAGGTCGACCAGGCCCTTGAAGCTGCCCTCGATGCCGATCGGCAAGTACAGCACCGCCGGGCGCGCGCCCAGACGATCCTTGATCATGTCGACGCACATGTCGAAGTTGGCGCCCGTGCGGTCGAGCTTGTTGACGAAGCACATCCGCGGAACCTTGTACTTCTCGGCCTGACGCCAGACGGTCTCCGACTGCGGCTCCACGCCGGCGACGCCGTCGAAGCACGCAACCGCGCCATCGAGCACGCGCAAGGACCGCTCGACTTCGATCGTGAAGTCGACGTGGCCGGGCGTGTCGATGATGTTGATGCGGTGGTCGTTCCAGAAGCACGTCGTCGCGGCGGACGTGATCGTGATCCCGCGCTCCTGCTCCTGCTCCATCCAGTCCATCGTCGCCGTGCCTTCATGCACTTCGCCGATCTTGTAGGACTTGCCGGTGTAGTAGAGGATACGCTCGGTCGTCGTCGTCTTGCCGGCGTCGATGTGCGCCATGATGCCGATGTTGCGATACTTGTCGAGCGGATGGCTGCGGGCCATGATGCTTACTTCCTAGATGCGCGTTGGCGCGAGAAAAACTACCAGCGGCGTTGGCGGTTCACCGCTTTACCAGCGGTAGTGTGAGAAGGCGCGGTTGGCTTCGGCCATGCGATGCGTGTCTTCACGCTTCTTGACCGCGTTGCCGCGATTGTTGGCGGCGTCCATCAGTTCGCCCGAAAGCCGTGCGGCCATCGTGTGCTCGCTGCGGGCGCGCGCCGCGCTGATCAACCAGCGGATCGCCAGCGCCTGGCCACGCTCGACGCGAACCTCCACCGGCACCTGATAGGTCGCGCCGCCGACGCGGCGGCTGCGGACCTCGATGCCCGGCTTTATGTTGTTCAGCGCGTCATGGAACACGCCGATCGGGTCGCGCTTGGCGCGCGTTTCGACCGTCTGCAGCGCGCCGTAGACGATGCCCTCGGCGACCGACTTCTTGCCGTCCAGCATGACCGAATTCATGAACTTGGACAGGATCAGATCCCCGTACTGGGGATCGGGTAGAATTTCGCGCTTTTCGGGGCGACGACGACGGGCCATTTCTTCTTACCTTCTCTTCACTTCAGGTGCCGGGTTACGGCAAGCCTTACTTCGGACGCTTGGCGCCGTACTTCGAGCGGGATTGCTTGCGGTTCTTGACGCCCTGCGTGTCGAGCACGCCGCGCAGCACGTGGTAGCGAACGCCGGGAAGATCGCGCACACGCCCGCCGCGGATCAGCACAACGCTGTGCTCCTGCAGGTTGTGGCCTTCGCCGGGGATGTAGCTGATGACCTCGCGCTGGTTGGTCAACCGCACCTTGGCGACCTTGCGAAGCGCCGAGTTCGGCTTCTTCGGGGTGGTCGTGTAGACGCGCGTGCAAACGCCGCGCTTCTGCGGGTTGGCCTCCATCGCGGGGACCTTGTTCTTGGCCTTCTGCAGGTCGCGCCCGTGGCGGACCAGCTGGTTGATCGTTGGCATGAAGCCCTTCACCTTGGTTGGTTGGCATTGGCCAACGGTTACTCTGCCGCGCGCTTGCCTTACGGAAAGCGCCAAGCGCGACCCACCGGACGACCACAAAAGGCCACCCCGGCATCCGCGCAACGACAATGTTCAAGCTCTCGCCCCCGCTCCAGGAGCGCGAAGGCTCCGCGAGTGCGAGCCGGCCCTATAGCGGGGGAGTCGGTGAGGGTCAACGCTCCGCGGCCATTCCGGAGAAGGTGCGGCCGGACCCGGCCTGTTTGAGTTTCAGCGTCGTGTTCAGCCCGGCCGAAGAGACGCGTCGGGAGCTTACGCGTCGACCAGGTCGAGCCGCCGCTTAATCTTTGACACGTCCGTGCGGATGTCGTCGAGTTCGATCCTGATCTGCGCCAAGTCGCCCGCCATCGTCGCGAAGTTCTGCTCGAGAGAGGAGAACCGCGCACGATGATTGACCTGTTCGCGCCTGATCTCGGCAATATCCGCGTGGACGCGCTTCAGGAGCTCATAAGTGAGTTCGGCGACGTCGCTCATGCCGACCCGATACCACGCGCCGGATTAACGGCCAACTACTCCGTCGGCTTGCCGTCATACTCGTCATTGTCGTGGTCGCGTTCCGCCTGGTCCTTGGTCCTGTGGACGGTGCGGTCCTTGTGATCGGGCGGGCCGTAGACGGTGTACATGGTCAACGGCTCGTCGCCCGTATTGACCACATTGTGCTTGGCGCCCGCGGGAACAATGACGGCGATCCCGTCCTCGACCGGGTTGGCGACATCATTGATGCGGACCTCGCCCGTGCCGCTTTCGAAGCGGAAGAACTGGTCCTTGTCGCCGTGGACCTCCTCGCCGATCTCCTCGCCGGGTTTCAGCGTCATAAGAACTAGCTGCAGGTGCTCGCCGGTGTAGAGCACGCGACGAAAGTCCGTGTTGCCGAGCGTCAGCTTCTCGATGTCGTCGCGGTACCCCTTTTTGCCGTTGCCCTCGCCGACATCATCCCCGCTCCGGTCGTTCGCGTCCGCCACATCGTGCTCCCATGCTCGTATCGCCCGACAACGGCCGCCGCCGCCGCCCGTTCCGCGCCGCCCCGCCGCGTCGTCAGTCCTTCCCGACGACGACCCCGCCCTTGATGACGACGTCGACGCCCGCAAGCTCGGCCACGTCCGCGAGCGGGTCGCCGTCCACCGCGACGATGTCTGCAAAGCGACCCACGGCGATCGCGCCGACATCCTTCTCCCGCCCCAGCGCCTGCGCCGCGTTGCGCGTCCCGGCCTGGATCGCCTCCATCGGCGTCATGCCCCATTTCACCATCGTCGCGAACTGACCGGCGGCGGTGCCGTGCGGCATCACGCCCGCGTCGCTGCCGAACACCATGCGGACGCCCGCGCGGTGCGCCTTTTGAAAGTTCTGCCGCTGGATCAGGGAAATCTCGCGGTCCTTGCGGAGGTTGTCCTCCAGTATGCCGTTCTTCTTGCCTTCCGACTGCGTGTAGTCGGTGTTGAAGATGTCCATCGAGAACCAGACCGGCTGCGGCCGCGCGACCGCCAGGCGGATTCCCTCGTCGTCGACCAGGCTCGCATGTTCGATCGTGTCGATCCCGGCGCGGATAGCGGCCTTGATGCCGGCCGCGCCGTGCGCGTGCGCGGCGACCTTGAGCCCCCACTGGTGCGCTTCTTGCGCGATCGCGCGCAGCTCCTCCTCGGACAATTGCTGCTGCCCGGGCTCGGTATTGCGGGAGAAGACGCCGCCCGTGGCGCACACCTTGATCACCTCCGCGCCGAACTTGCGCTGCTGGCGCACCAGCGCGCGCAGCGCCTGCGGCCCGTCGGCGACGCCGGGATCCTTTTGCGCCATCGACGGCGGCAGGAAGTTGCTGTCGCAATGCCCGCCGGTCGCGCCCAGGCTGTAGGCGGCGGGAACGATGCGCGGGCCCACCATGCGCCCTTCCTGGATGGCCTGCTTGTACGCGACGTCGGCATAATCGCTGGAGCCGAGATTACGGACCGTCGTGAACCCGGCCCTCAGCATGTCGCGCGCATTGCCGACGCCCAGCACCGTTTCGAACTGATCGGTGAACTGCAGCGTGTCGTACGGGCCGTAGAAGGGGCTGCTGCTCAGATGCACGTGCATGTCGATGAAGCCGGGCAGGATCGTCTTGCCGGCCAGATCGATACGCCGGGCGCCCGCGGGGATCGCCACTGTGCCCTGCCGCCCCACCGCCGTGATGCGCCCGTCGGTCGCGATCACCACCGGATTATCGACGCGCCGGCCCGTGATCACGTCGATCATGTGCGCGGCGGTGATCGCCACCGTCTCCGCCGCCGCCGGGGCCGCCACCGTCAGCAGGAGCGCCGCAAACATCTTGACCATCGATCATCCCTTCGTCTCGAAGGGGCAGCATAGGGCCGCGTCCCACCCCCGCAATCGACCGCGCACGAAAAAGGCGGCGATGTCGCCACCGCCGCCTCTTCGCGATCAGGACGGCTTACTGCGCGGCCATGCCCTGCGCTTCGGTGAGGTGCTTCTGCACCACCGGCACCATCTTGGACGCGTACGTCTTCAGCATCGGCTGGTCGCCGCGCACCGCATAGCCCTGCAGCAGCGCCAGCGTGTTCTGGTGCGACGGCACCTGAAGCTGCGCGTAGAGCTTGTCGAACGCCGCGCCCTTGGGCGCCTTGTCCAGCGCGTTCAGATTGGCCTGCTGCTCCGCCGTCATCGTCGGCGACGGCGTTATCGCGGGCGTGCCCGCCGCCGCGGCGGCGGTCAGATCGTTGGTCGACTTGGTGTGCTCGGCGATCAGCATCGCCGCATAGGCCTTGATTGCCGGGCTTGCCGACTTGGTCGCGGCGAGCTGCGAGGACTTGATCTCGAACTGGTCGCTGGCGGCGGCCTGGTTGACGAACTCCGGCGCGGTGACCGGCGTCTGCGCGACCGCGCCGTTCATCATCACGTCCGTGTTCATCGCCGGGTCGTCGCCGCTGGGCTTGGTGGTCAGGTTGGCCGCGGCGCCGGCTGCAGAATTGTCGCCGGCGTCCGCCCCGCCGCCGCAGGCGGCGAGCAGGAGCGACAGGGCGGTGGCGGCGAGCAGGTTCTTCATGGTTTTGTCTCCGGGGGTTTAGAAGTGAATGGCGCGTCCATAGGCGGTGAGCACACTTTCGTGCATCATCTCCGATAATGTCGGGTGCGGGAAGACCGTCCCCATCAATTGTTCTTCCGTTGTCTCCAGCTGGCGAGCGATGACGTAGCCCTGGATCAGCTCGGTGACCTCCGCGCCCACCATGTGTGCGCCCAGCAGCTCGCCCGTGTTGGCGTCGAACACGGTTTTGACGAAGCCTTCCGCCTCGCCCAGCGCGATCGCCTTGCCGTTGCCGATCGCCGGGAACTTGCCGGCGCGCACCTGGTAGCCCGCTTCGATCGCCGCCGCTTCGGTATAGCCGACGGAGGCGACCTGCGGGCGCGAATAGGTGCAGCCCGGAATATTGGCCTTGTTCATCGGGTGCGGGTGGCCGTCATAGCCGCCCATGCCGACGGCGATCGCCTCGACGCAGATCACGCCCTCGTGGCTCGCCTTGTGCGCGAGCCAGGGCGGGCCGGTGATGTCGCCGATCGCGTACAGGCCTTCGACGTTGGTGCGGCCGAACGGGTCGGTATCGACATGCCCGCGCGTCGTCTTGACGCCCAGCGCCTCGAGCCCGATCGCCTCCGTATTGGGCACGATGCCCACCGCTACAATGGCGTGGCTGAACTCCGCGACCTCGCCGCCTTTCAGCACCGCGCGCACCCCCTGCCCGCCCGTCTCCAGGCTCTCGACGCCCGACGAGGTCAGGATGCGCATGCCCTGCTTCTCGAGTGCTTTAAGCATAAAGGCGGAGACCTCCAGGTCCTCCACCGGCAGAATACGATCGAGCATCTCCACGATCGTGACCTCCGCGCCCATGTCGCGGTAGAAGGACGCGAACTCCACCCCGATCGCGCCCGACCCGATGACCAGCAGCTTGGTCGGCATCACCTTGGGGACCATCGCGTGCCGGTACGTCCAGATCCGCTCCCCGTCCGCCTTCGCGAACGGCAACTCCCGCGCCCGCGCGCCGGTGGCGAGGATGATGTGCGGAGCCTCGAGCTCCTGCACTTGGTCGCCCCGCGTGACGGAAAGCTTGCCGGGCGCGGTGACGGCGCCGACGCCTTCAACCACCGTCACCTTGTTCTTCTTCATCAGGCCCTTGACGCCGGCGTTGAGTTGCCCCGCCACCTTGCGGCTGCGATCGACGATCTTGGTCAGGTCGAACCCCGTCTTCTCCGCCGACAGGCCGTAGGCGGAGGCGTGGGTCAGATAATGGTTGATCTCCGACGTACGCAGCAGCGCCTTGGTCGGGATACACCCCCAGTTGAGGCAGATACCGCCAAGCTTCTCCCGCTCGACAATAGCGACTTTAAGCCCGAGCTGCGACGCACGGATCGCGGCGACGTAGCCGCCGGGACCGGAGCCGAGGATGATGAGGTCGTAGGTGTCAGGCATGTTCGCTCCGGAACCCCTCTCCCCTTGAGGGAGAGGGAGGGGCCCATTGCGCAGCAATGGGAGGGTGAGGGCTTTCGAGAACGCGCATTATCGCAGTCAGCACGCCTTCGATATTCTGGAGGATTTCATTGTTCCAGAACCGGATCACGCGATAGCCCTTGCTTTCGAGAAAGCGCGTTCGCTGGACATCCGTCTCGCTGTCCGCGTGCTGTCCGCCGTCCGCTTCGACGATTAGCCGCTTCTCCTGACAGACAAAGTCGCCGATGAAAGGTCCGATTGGCTGCTGCTTACGGAATTTGGCACCCGCCAGTTGACGGCCTCGAAGATGTTTCCACAGCAGGCGTTCTGCAACGGTCATTTCCCGGCGCAGCGCTTTGGCGCGATTCAGCGTCTCGTCGGTGTAACCACCCATCGCGCCCTCACCCTCCCACCGCTGCGCGGCGGGCCCCTCCCTCTCCCTCGAGGGGAGAGGGGCAGGTCAAGCCAGCATCCCCAACGGCGCTTCCACCAGCCGCTTGAACGCCGCCATCAGCTGCGCGCCGACCGCGCCGTCGATCGCCCGGTGGTCGAAACTGCCCGTCGCGCTCATCACCGTCGCGATGCCGAGCGCGTCACCGACCACGTACGGCCGCTTCTCGCCCGCGCCGACGGCCATGATCATCGCCTGGGGCGGGTTGATGACGGCGTCGAACTGCTTGATCCCGAACATGCCGAGGTTGGAGATCGACGCGGTGCCGCCGCTATATTCCTGCGGCTGCAGCTTGCCGTCGCGGGCGCGGGCCGCGAGATCCTTGGACTCGGTGGCGATGCGGCTCAGCGGCTTGCCCGCGACGTCGTGGATCACGGGCGTGATCAGCCCGCCGGGGATCGCCACCGCCATCGAGATGTCGACGCGGCTGAACGTGGTCAGCGTGTCGCCGTTAAACTGGACGTTGGCCTCCGGCACCTCCGTCAGCGCCGCGCCCAAGGCCTTAACCAGAAGATCGTTGACCGAAAGCTTGATCCCGCGCCCCTCCAGCCCGGCATTGAGCTCGCCGCGCAGCTTCAGCAGCGCGTCGAGGTTGCAGTCTACCGTCAGGTAGAAGTGCGGCACCGTCTGCTTGGATTCGGTCAAGCGGCGCGCAATCGTCTTGCGCATCGAGGACAGCTTGGCCGTGGTGCCGGGGATGTCGCCCGTGGCGGGGGCGGGCTTGGGAGAAGAAGAAAGTCCTTCGACGGGTTCAGGACGAACGGGAGCGGTATTTACGGCTGCAACCGGACCTTCAACCCGTTCGGGCTGAGCCTGTCGAAGCCCCTCACTTGCCTTAGCGCCGTCAAGGTCGGCCTTGACGATGCGCCCGCCCGGACCCGAACCGGTCAGCGTCGCCAGGTCGATCCCCTGCATCGCCGCCAGCCGGCGCGCCAGCGGGCTGGCCTTGATGCGCTCGCCCGAAGCCGAAGCCTGCCGCGCGGCGCCTGAGGGAGAAGCTTGCGACGCGGACGGCGGCGACGCGCTCGCCTGCCCCGCTTCGATCACCGCGTCCTCCGCCGGGTTCGCGCCGTAGCCCTTCTCCTCGGGCCCCGGCACCGTCGACTGCTGCGCGGCCGGCGCGGTCACCGGCGCGCTTCCCGTCTCGCCCCCGCCCTGCGCGGGGGGCGCCGGCGCGGCGGACGCGGGCGCGGCAGCCGCCTCGCTGATTCCACTGCCCTCCCCTTCGCCGCCGATCAACGCGATCACCGCGCCGACCTTGACGCCTTCGGTGCCCGCCGGAACCACCAGCTTGGTCACGACGCCTTCGTCAACCGCCTCGAACTCCATCGTCGCCTTGTCGGTCTCGATCTCGGCCAGCAGGTCGCCGGCGGCCACCGTGTCGCCTTCGGACACCAGCCACTTGGCGAGCGTGCCCTCCTCCATCGTCGGGGACAGAGCGGGCATCTTGAGTTCGACGGGCATGGATCTGGGTCTCGAAGGCAATGGCGCTGCACGCTCAACACACCAGCCCGTGCGACGGGTCAAGTCGGGCTCGCTTGCGCGAACCGGGCGATTGCCGCACGCTCGCAAAGCTTGAAGCGGCCGAGGAGCCATGATGCGGACTTATCTGGTGGTGGTCGACGATAGCGAGGAAGCGCGCGTCGCGTTGCGCTTCGCCGCCCGGCGCGCCGCCAAGACCGGCGGCGCGATCGAGATCCTGACCACCGTCGCCAAGCCCGAATTCGCGCTGTTCGGCGGCGTCCAGGCGACGATGGAGGAAGAAGCTACGCTGCGCGCCGAGGCCTTGGTCGCCTCCGCCGCGGGCGAGATCGTCGAGGAGGCGGGAATCAAGCCCGCGATCACCGTCCGGGAAGGCGACCCCGTGTCGGTGGTTCGCAAGCTGTTGGCCGAGCGCGACGACATCGCCGCTTTGGTGCTCGGCGCCGCCGCCGACGGCGTCACCGGCCCCCTGATCGCGCATTTCGCGGGCGCGGAGGCAGGGCAGCTGAGCTGCCCGGTGATGATCGTGCCCGGCAGCCTGTCGTCGGACGCGATCGACCGGCTGAGCTAGTATCCAATTCAGCAATCGCGAACCGTCATCCCGGCGAAAGCCGGGACCCAAGATCACGAACGTCGCGTAACAAACGAACGAGCTCGCCACCTGAGCTCAAGAACCGCGGCCTCGGATACCGGCTTCCGCCGGGATGACGAGGAGTCTTCTGCTTCGTCCCGCCGAAGAGATTCCCGCGCAAACCGCTTTTAACGCCGCGACCCCTTGATGCTGCGCCGCACGTTGCGGTTCGTGCGCTTGGTCTGCGTATAACGACGCGAACTCTGCACCGCGACCGGCCGGTCGACATATTCGATCTGCCTGATGATCGTGGGCGTCGTCGTCGTCGTCTCGGTTACCGTGTACCCGCCTTGGCCGCCGTACGGATAATCATAGGGGTAGTTGCGGTCGTACGCGATGTCCCGCGCGTCGCCGTATCGCGTGTCGTCGCTGCTGCCACCATGGTGAGCGCCATGGCCGTGCCCGTAATCGGCATAGTGGCCGTCGTCGTCTTCATGCCCGTGATCCGCGGCATTGCCGTGATGTGCGCCATGGCCGTGATGCGCGCGGGAGCCGCGATGCTCGTCATGGTAGTGGTGGCCGTCGTGCTCGCCGAGCTCCGCGTCGGCATAGCTGTCGTAACCCACGATCGGATCGCGGCGATAATCGCGCGTGTCGAAACGGTCACGCATCGGGCGCTGACGGATCACCACGACACGGCTGTCCGGGCGATTGAGCCGGACATGCGGCACCGGGTGCGGACCGTCGTGGACGATCGTGCCGCGCCCCTGCGCCGCCGCCGGCACCGCTCCTGCGGCCGCCAGCGCAGCCGCGACGCCTGCGAATATCACCTTGCGCATCATGCCTCCGTCGAACCGCCGCGCGGCCGGAAAAGCGGCGGCGTGGTCAACGGGATCTTAACCCAGAGCCGACGCGCTTTCTACGCCGCCAGCGCGTCCGTTAACGCCTGTGCCAGCGCGACACAGCCTGCCTCATCCTCCGCGTCGAAGCGGTCCGGTGACGGGCTGTCGAGGTCGAGCACGCCGAGGAGGCTCCCGTCCGCCGCGACCAGCGGCACCACCAGCTCCGACCGCGACGCCGCGTCGCATGCGATATGGCCCGGAAAGGCGCGAACGTCCGCGACGCGCTGCACCGTGCGCGTCGCCGCCGCCGCGCCGCAAACGCCTAAACCGAAGGGGATGCGGATGCACGCCGCCTTGCCCTGGAACGGGCCGAGCACGAGTTCGCCGTTCAGGTTGCGGTAGAAGCCCGCCCAATTAAGGTCCGGCAACCCGTGAAAGAGCAGCGCCGACACGTTGGCCATGTTGGCGATCTGGTCCGGCTCGCCCGCCACGAGCGCGCGCAGGGCATCGAGAAGCTCGGCGTAGAGCGTCGGCTTGTCGATAGCGGTCGTGGCGAAATCGAACATCATTATCCCTCCAGCGTCATCCCGGCGAAGGCCGGGATCTCAGCGGGTGAAACGTGCGGTATCTGAACTCACGGAGATGCCAGCCTGTGCGGGGATGGCGTGTCGGCTAGTCCACTTCAACCCGCCCCCGCCCCTGCTTGACCGCGCCGCGCTTCGCCTTCGCCTCCACCCGGCGCAACTTGGCGGCCCGGCTGGGCTTGGTCGCGACCCGCCGCGCCTCGCGGACGTGGGCCCGCGCGATCAGTTCGACAACCCGCGCCCGAGCATCGACGCGGTTCGCCTCCTGCGTCCGGAACCTGCGCGCGACGATCAGTAGCGCCCCGCCCGCCCCCATCCGGCGCCCCGCCAGCACGCGCAAGCGGCGGTAGACGTCGGGGGACAGGCCGAGCTGCGTCAGTTCCACGCGCAACTGCACCGCGGTGGCGACCTTGTTGACGTTCTGCCCGCCCGGCCCGCTGGCGGCCAGGAACCGCTCGCTCAGCGAGCTTAGGGGAAGGTCAAACATCGAACCCGGCGGCGAGGAAGCTCGGCGGCGCGGGCGCCGTCGCCTCGATCGCTGGCTTGTCGCCGCGCGCCACGCGCAGGCTGCGGGCGTGCAGCAGCATCGCCAGCCCCCTTCCGCCCGCGCCGCGTCCATAGACCGGGTCGCCCGCGATCGGCACGCCGATGCCGGCCAGCGCGTGCACGCGAAGCTGGTGCGTCCGCCCGGTTTCCGGCTTCATTTCGACCAGCGCTCGTCCGCCGGCCACCGCCAGCACGCGCCAGCCGGTGCGCGCCGGCTTGCCGCGCGGGTCAACGATCATCCGCCAGCCCTCCTCGCGCGTGGAAACCTTGCGCAACGGGGCGTCCACCATGCCCGTTTCGGTGTCGGGAACGCCGTCGAGGACCGCCCAGTAAAGCTTCTCCACCGCTCGCGCCTCGAACGCCTGCTGGAAGCGGGCATGCGCCTTGGGATTGCGCGACAGCAGCAGGCAGCCGCTGGTGTCACGGTCCAGCCGGTGCACCGGCTGCGGCCAGCGACGGAAGCCAAATGCCAGCGTTTCCAGATGGTTAGCCACGGACAGCGACCCGTCACGCGGCGCGTCCACGGGCAGCCCCGCGGGCTTGTCGACGACGATCGCCTCGGCATCGATGAACAGGACGCGCTCAAACAGCATGGCCGCCGCATCCACCATCCCGCGCCCGCGCGCAACCGCGCCGCCCCTTGTTCCCCGCCCCGCCCCCAGCCATAAACAACCCACCACCCCTTCTGCTGAGGCTCCATGAAGACCCGCGTCACCATCATGCTCAAGTCCGGCGTCCTCGACCCGCAAGGGCGCGCGGTTCACCACGCGCTGGAAGGCCTGGGCTTCGCGGGCGTCCGCGACGTCCGCATTGGCAAGTCGATCGAACTTGATCTGGCCGACGACGTCGCGCCCGCCGACATCGAGGCCATGTGCCGGCAGCTGCTCGCTAACACGGTGATAGAGAATTTCCGGATCGAGGCGGCCGAGGCGAGCGCCACGTGAAGGCCGTAGTCATCGTCTTTCCGGGTTCCAATTGCGACCGCGACCTCGCCGTGGCGTTGCGCGAGGTGAACGGGCAGCCGCCCGCAATGATCTGGCACGGCGACAGCGACTTGCCGAAGGAACTGGATTTGATCGCCGTGCCCGGCGGCTTCTCCTACGGCGATTACCTGCGCTCCGGCGCGATGGCGGCGCGCTCGCCGGTAATGCGCGCCGTTGCCGCGGCCGCGGAACGCGGGGTGTTCGTGCTGGGCGTCTGCAACGGCTTCCAGGTGTTGACCGAGGCCGCTCTGCTGCCCGGCGCTCTGATGCGCAACCGCGAGATCAGGTTCGTCTGCCGGGACGTGCCGCTGACGGTGGCCTCGACGCGTACCGCGTTTACCGCTCGCTACGACGCGGGGGAGGCGATCACCATTCCCGTGGCGCATCACGACGGCAACTACACCGCAGACGAAGAAACGCTCGACCGGCTCGAGGGCGAGGATCGCGTTGTACTGCGTTACAGGGCTGAAACCAACGGCTCGGCGCGCGCGATCGCGGGCATCGTCAACGATCGCGGCAACGTGATGGGCCTGATGCCCCACCCAGAACGCCGCGTCGAACTCGCGCACGGGGGCGTCGACGGCAGGCGCCTGTTCGAGGGGCTTGTCGAGGCGTTCGGCTAGACTCTGAGCACCCGGTCGCCCTGGGCGAACACGTCGAACCGCGGAAATCGACCTCTAGCCTCACGACGAGCATGGTGGATCGCAGCCTCAACCCGTCGCCTGCGAAGCCGAGAGCATGTTCCGCTGTGCGCATAATGCGGCTAGGGACCGCGAGACGCGCCCGTAGCTCAGATGGATAGAGCACGAGACTTCTAATCTTGAGGCCACTGGTTCGAATCCAGTCGGGCGCGCCATTTCAGTCTTCAGGTCAAGCAACTAGATGTCGAGGCGGGCCTGATCGCTTCGCAATATCCCTCGCAACGCATGCTTAGTTGCGTCCTGCATGCATTAAGGCACGAGCGAAGCTCCAATTCCGCTATCGTCCAGCGATCCCCGTGTCGGAACAACCCCTGAGTACCGTGGGACGCTGCGCTCCGCTTGGCGTGAAGGGGCGTAAGGCATTCCTGGACCTCATCCTCCGGCTGGACGCCGTTCACCCTCTCGATATCCTTGTCTTAACCATAACCACTGCGCGAGCGCGCTGGCGAACGAGGTAGGCCACCGGCGAGCCTTTGCGGGGTCGATAGCGGGTGCGAAGATGTCCCGGCTGCCACGTTCGCCTGTGACAGTGAGCTTGTGGGCGGCAATCCTCCATTCAAGCTCGTCGCGCACCAGCCCACAGCCGTAGCGGCCCGACACCTGCCAATACTGGCTTCTCAGCCAATGGTCGGCGACAACGTTCGCACTCGCGGTGGTGTTGGATCCGTTGAGGCGGACCTTGATGTCGGGCAAGGCGTGCCGGGTGCGGTCAAAGCCGGGAAGTACGGCCGCCCATTGGCTCACTAGGACGCGCGCGCTCTTCCGCTCGGGCTCGCCGCCGGCGAGGCTCATATATTCAACCCGAGCTTCGGGCGCGTAGTGACGCTCCAGTGCGTCGAACTCGCCCCGACGGGCAAAAAGGTCAGCTTGCCGTGAAAGCGAGGCGGCGGCGAGCAGGGCCGCCTTTATAGCAGGTCTCCATCGGGCTCGGTGCGAGGAGAAGGCTAGTCGCCGACCCGGCGCTCCGGAGATTGGCGCAGCCTGCGCATGTTATGGAAGATCCCTGCTGACGGGTAGCGCAATACTCCTTGGGGTCCGCCGGTCGGCTTCTTGCAGGCCCCGTTATCAACCTGCTCGGGCACTTGATCGTAGGAGCAGGCGACGATTGCGCTGGCGGTGACAAGTACGAGCGGCGCGGCCAGCAAGGAAAGGCCGCTCATGCTTTATCTTTCCCCAGCAAGCCGGCTTGCCAACACCGCCGCCTGCAACGGCTCGAGCTTTCGCCGCAACTCCGCAATCGGGAACGGCTTCTGGTCGAAGAACGACGCCCGCACTTCCCCGCCGACTACCGGAGCGGGAGTAACCGTCCGGACATACCACGGCCCGCCGCCGCGCGCCGCGCTCTGTCCACCGTTGATAAAGGCCCCGTGCTTAAAGTGCGTCGTTAAGGTGCAGCAGCCAGCGACCGCCGCGTTCCAGCGAACCGGGCAAGCCGGGTAGAACCACCGGCTCCTCGTTGGACTGAGCGCTCGCTCCGGTCGAGTCTTCGCCAGATATCATCCGCACTCGAAGGATATCGCCCGGTCGCGCGGCTCCCTTCAACGTTTCCACCACGCGCCAGCGGGCGGTCGACCGGTAGCCGTCTGTCGCCGCATCGCGGGTATTCAGGGCGACCAGTTCAGCGACAATCACCTGCCGCGCAAGCAGCGCCCTTGTCACGTCCGTAGGCCGCCCGTTCATCGCGTCGAGCGCGTCAACCGGATCGAATCCGCGCGCCTTCAGCGCCGTAATCTCCTTTGCCGTCTGCCCGAAGGCGACCAGGAAATGCGCGCTCGAAAGCGAGGCCGCGCGGCTTGGCCGGGCTATGCGAACGGTGGGCGGCATTGGGGCTCCTCCGCGCGTGCGGCTCGGCCGGGTAGGCGGAGCGTGCGGTTCGACTACCGGCAGGGGTGTCGCTTCCACCAACTTGCGGATCGCTGCGAAGTCGAGCGCGGCCTCTAGCCGTAACCACATCGCCTCGGGACTGCGCGCCATTCGACCCATGCGTTCGCGTTCGTCCGTCAGCGGCATGGTGCCCTCGAAGCCGATCCGCGTCACGGCAGGGAAGTCGATCCGACCTGCCACCGCCGCCACTGATAGCGCGCGAGGGTCTGCGGGACGCAGGTGTACGACCCCTTCGATGGGCGAGACTTCCAGCTTTGCCTCCACGCTCGCCGCAGCTAGCCGACGCCCTGGCGAATCGCGCGCTTCTTCCAACGCCCGGGATCCGAGAGGCACTAGTGGCGCGGTGACAAAGGGCAGTAGGCCGGCGGGCACGAGCTGCTCGCGTTGTTTGGCAGCGGTATGGAACAGGTGCGCGGTCCCGTTATCGTCGTCGATCCAGATCGCAGCGACCACGTCGGCCTGATCGGACAGCATACGCTGCTGCCAAGTCTGCAACGCCGGCAAGCGAGCCTGATCGGCCAGATAATCGGCAGTGGCGGCCGCGCGGCTGGTGCCCGGTTCGTTCAATCGACGGCTGAGCCCGCCTTCACGCCGCTGCACCTCCCAAGCCTCCCGCGGCCCAAACCCCCGCACTACCCGGTATGGGCCAGGGCACCCATCCGTCCCGACAAGATCCTTGGGAACCTGCTCCTCGCTGGGCTGCAGGCCTGATAAGACGATCGCATCTCCCGCCGCCACGCGGGTGCCGGACAGCCGGTAGACGACGATCACCCTAGCCGGGTCCGACAGATCGAGCGCATCGGACGCTTGCCACAGCGCCGTGCGCGTGTCGGTTCCGGTTGCGAGCACGAGACAGCCGCCGACCAGCCGCAGCGCCGCGGGCACGTCTGGCACCCCGACTAGGGTGCGCATGTACATGTCGGTACGATAGGCGAGCCGCGGAAAGGACTTGACCCGCATGTCTCCCGCCGGCGGCGCCGGAGGGGCCGCGATCGGCAGCGGCTTCGGCTCGATCAACACCACCCAACTTGGCAGTGAAAACTCGCCCCGTGCGGCCGCGGCGCGGATCGGCGCGGCTTCCTGCGCAAGTTGGATCTGGACGATGCCCATGTTCTCCCGCCCGCTTGCCGACGACCAGCGGTAACCGCGGGCGGAGAGTTCCTTGGTCAGCCGATCCTGCGTCGCGCGCAGCTCGGCATAGGTCGGGCCGGGACGATCGAGCGGTTTGAACAACGGGTCTTTTGTGTACTCCGCCAAGGTCGCCGCCGCGTTTCGGGTAAACGCGGCGACCACCCGGTAGCTGGGCCGATGCTCAATCCACAGCCCGGCAAAGGTAACCGCCTCCTTCTCCTGCAGCGCGGCATTGATCGCTCCGATGCTGTCCTCGCGCAGCACCGGCGTCGGGCCGACATCGGTATTGGGACCAATCGCGTCGCGGAGCTGGATCGCCATTCGCCGTTCCGCTTCCTCTACGCTGAGGCAATAGGCGCGTGCGTAGAGCGCGTTCTCGGCGAACTCGCCCTTGTAGTTCTCGATTCCCCAAATCTCCTTGGAAGTTAGCTTCGGGCAAGCCTTCGCAAGCGACGTCTCCGTCTGCTGTGCCGACGCAGGCACTCTCAAGGTCGCCAAGAACAGCGACGTGGATAGAAGCAACAACGGTCTCATAGGTTGGTCCAATCCCGGCGTCGCTCACTCTCAGATACGGAACAAGCATCACCGCCAGAGAACAGGATTGCGGCATCACCTCTCTCGAAGCTGGCGCCCGCACCATCGCTGGTCAGATTGAACAAGGGCCGAACAGACCCGTCGAACGGGAACGCGGCCAATCTTCATAATGGTGTTGAAAGATACGGCTTCGTCCCTCCGGGCCTGGGTGACTCCCGCTATACGTGCGCCTCACGTGTAGTTACATCAGACCGCCGCTGTTTCGCTGACGCAGCGGTAAATCATCGTGACGACGAAGCAGCGCTGAGGTCTCCCCCGACAGCCCTAAATAACGCAATCTGCACGTCCGCCGCCCGACCTGCCGCGGCGATGGCCGCGTCCCGGCTGCGGAACAGCGCCTGTTCCACGTCGAGCACGCCCAGAAAGTCGGTCAGGCCCCGACGGTACTGAACACGCGCGATCGACGCGGTGTCGGCATTCGCCGCTACCAGCCGCTCCAGCGCCAGTCGCTGCCGCTCGGCTGCAGCGGCGAGCGCAAGGTTCTGTTCGACTTCGCCAAACGCGCGCAGCACCGCCGCGCGGTAGTCAGCCACCGCCTCGTCGGTGCGGGCGCGGGCGCCGGCCACCGCCGCGCGATTGCGGCCGAAGTCGAACAGGGGACCTGCAAGGCCCGGCCCAGCCGCTAGGCTCAGCGCGTCGCCGGAGAAGAAGCGGCCAAGTGATGTGGCGACCAGCCCAACCGCGCCGGTCACGGTCAGCCGCGGGTAGCGCGCGGCGAGCGCCGACGCCACGTCCGCATCGCTCGCTGCAACGCGGCCAATCGCCGCCAGAATATCGGGACGGCGCGCCAGCAGGTCCGAAGGAATGCCGACCGACAGCCCGCCGAACCGCGGTGCGGCCGGCGCGCGCGCGACAAGCGGTCCGATCTCCGCAGGCGACAGCGCGGTCAACGTCGCCAACGCCGCGATCCGCGCTCCTCGCTCCCCCTCCAGCGGCGGCAAGGTCGCGGACGCTTCCGCAAGCAGTGACTCGGCGCGCGTCGTATCGATTCCCGCCACCAGCCCGGCCCGGACCCGCACTCTCGTGATGCCGAGCAGGTCGCGTGCCGAGGCGACATTGTCGCGCGCCACCCCTGCCCGCGCGTTCGCCGCCGCCGCGGCGACGTAGTTGCGCGCGACGTCGGTCACCAGCGCCAGCCGCACGGCCGCCGCGTCGGCGCCCGCGGCATCCAGCCGCGCCGCGGCCGCACGCCGGTCGGCCCGAAGCCCGCCAAACAGATCGAGGTCGTAGCTTGCGTCCAGTCCCACGCGCCCGGTCACGCGCTCGCGGTCGATCGCGATACCCGGCGGCGGGTCGCCCCCGCCGATACTTTCCGCGTCGGCGGACCGGCTGAAGGTCGCCCCGGCGCTGCCGCCGATGTTCGGCAGCCGGTCCGCATTCCGGGCGCGCAGAGATGCGCGTGCGCCCTCGATGCGCGCGCTCGCCGCCGCGAGGTCGGGCGAATTGGCTAGCGCCGCTTCGATCAGCCGGACGAGGCCCGGATCGCTCAGCCGCTCCCGCCACCATTCGCCCGCGGGCGTGCCGAACGGTCCCGCCGTGAAGGCGGACAGCGCCGGCGGCACGGGCGGCGGCACGGTGACCGCCCGCGGCCCCGCGCAGGCGGCGAGCGCGGCAACGCCGATCAACAGGACCGCGTGCGCTCTCACCGCGCGGCGCTCCCAGCCCGTCCAACGTTGCCAGGGCCACCCTTGGCCGGAATGTACGCGTCCACCTGCTGCCCGACGAAGAAGCCGTTCGCGTCGGCCGGCAAGGCATAGAGAAGCTGAAGCACCCGCACGTCTACGCGCTCGGTTGCCGCGTTGGTCAGCGATCTCTTGGGCACGACCAGCGGCTCGGCGCGCACGAACGTCGCGCGAACGCGGGCGGAAGCCGATCCCTGCGGCGACACCATGGCGGGCGCACCAAAGGCGGCGCGGCCGATCTCCGATTCATCGACGTCAATGCGGACGTGCAGCGGCTGCGTTTCGCCAAGGATCATCAAAGGCTCGCTGCCGCCGGCCCCGGGTCCGGCGGTCGCATACTGTCCAGCCCGCGTGCGCACCTGCAGCACCTGGGCCGATCTTGGCGCGCGCACGGCGAGCAGCCCCGCCTCGGTCTGCGCGCTGGCCAGCCGCGCCTCCGCGGTGTCGACGTCCGCGCGCGCCACCGCCAGCCGCGCGCTTGCCTGATCGCGTTGCGACCGCCGGTCGATGACCTGCTGCTCGGCGACCGCGCGGGGGTCCTCCACCGCCGTGTAGAGGTTCAGCTGCCGCTGAGCCGCGTCCAAATCGACCGCGGCCGACCGCACCCGGCTGCGCGCCAGCGCGACGGCCGCGCGCGCTTCGGCGATGTCCGAGTCGGCATCCCGGCTGTCGATCGTAAACAGCAATTGACCCCGGCTCACGCGATCGCCGGCCCGAACCGCGACGCGCGTGACGAGCCCCGGGCGCTGCGCGCCGACCTCGATCAGTTCGCTGGACGGCTCCACCACGCCCGCCCCCGACACCGTACCCGTCTTGGCCTGAGCGACCGGCGCGGTGGGCGGTGTCTCCGCCGGATCGGTGCGCCCGCGGGCGGGCTGGCCGGCCCACACCATGAAGGCCGCGAACACCATGCCGAGCGCCGCCAGGATCGGCAGGACGACGCGGGTGAAGGAGGGACGTTTCATGCGGGCTGTTCCACTCGTGCGTGTTCTTCGATGGTCTTGCCGTCGGCGACGATGCGGCCGTCCTCCATCTGGAGAATGCGGTCGGCCAAATCGAAGATGCGGTTGTCGTGAGTAACGATGATCACCGCGCGGTCGGACGCCAGCGCCACCTCGCGGAGCAGGTCCATCACACGGCGCCCTGATCTGGCGTCCAGCGCCGCGGTCGGCTCGTCGCAGACCACCAGCCTGGGTTCGTGGACCAGCGCCCGCGCGATCGCGACCCGCTGCTGCTGCCCGCCGGACAGCTGGCGCTGATACTTGTCCGCCTGATCGGCGATGCCGAGCTTATCAAGCAGAGCCCGCGCCCGCTCGACTGCTTCCCCCCGCGCCACACCTGCGGCGATCAGGGGCACCGCCGCATTCTCCGCCGCAGTCAGCGCAGGGAGCAGATTGTACTGCTGGAAGATGAAACCGATTGTCTTCAATCGGAACCGCACCAGCGCGCTTCCGCTTAAGCCGTAGATGTCGGTCCCGAACACGCGCACCCCGCCCACAGTCGGCGATAGGATGCCCGCGATGATGGAGATCAGCGTTGTCTTGCCCGATCCGGACTCTCCCACGAGATAGGTCAGCTCGCCTGTGCGTACCGCCACGTCGATGCCGTGCAGAACCCGAATGCTGTTGGATCCGATCGGGAAGTCCTTGACGATCCCGCTGACCGCGATGGCCTCGCTCACCGGAACACCTCCGCCGGATCAGTCTTCAGCACGACGCGAAGCGACAGGAACCCCGTAAGCAAGATCATCAGCATGACGACGCCCGCCGTTACGGCAGGGATTTGCCACGGCGAGTAGAAGCCCTTGAACTCGTCCGAGTTGGCGCTGCCCACGTGTATGAACGCGGCGGCGAGCAGCACGCCGATGCCGTAGCCTATGAAGCCCACCGTGCCCGCCTGCGCCGCGACCATGCCGCGGATCTTGCCATTGGTGACCCCGATCGCCTTCAGAGCCCCGAACTGCTTGACGTTGTCGCGTATGAACAGGCTGAACGTCAGCCCGACGATCGCGACGCCCACGACGAAGCCCAGCGCTACCGTGATGCCGAAATTGATCGGTATGCCCGTATTCTCGATTATGAAGTCGACGCCCGCGCGGGCGAACTCCGGGGACGTGCGGGCCTTCAGCCCCGTACTGCGTTCGATCCGCAGCGCAAGCGCCTTGGCATCCAATCCGGCGGCCGCGCGGACTAGCACAAAGCTCGTCCGGTTCCGGGTTCCCGGCACATAGTTCAGCGCGTTGGAATAGCGCGTGTAGAGCAGCACGCCGCTGGTGAAAGACGGATTCGCGTCCACCAGCCCGCGCACCACCGCGCGCCGGTCGTTGAGCTCCAGTCGAATGCCTAGCGGATCGGGTACGTCCGGGAACAGCTTTCGCGCGCCCACCCCGTCGATGAAAATCGCGTCCGGCGCCGCGAGGTCCTCGCGAGCGCCGGACATCACGGTACGCGGCAGCCCGATCAGCGTCGCGTCATCCACCCCGATGACGCTGACCGCCTCCACCTTGCCCTCGGCCGTCCGTACGACCGCGTTGGCGATGATCAGCGGCACCGCCCAGGACACGCCCGCGACACCCCGCACCCGGTACAGATCGGTGGACGGCATCGGTACGCTGAGTTCGGCGGTGCGGCTCGACGGGTCCATGACCCAGATGTCGGCGCTCGGCACGTTGTGCACCTGCGCGGCGCCGCGTTCGATCAAGTTGACGAAGATCGTCAGCTGCTGGGCGATGAGGAGCGTCGAAAAGGCGACGCCGAACACCAGCCCGAAGAACTTGGCGGTGTCGCCCGTCAGCATTCGGATAGCGATCCAGGCCATGCCCGTCGGCTCCTAGACTGAACTTTCCCGTTCAGAGGTAAACACGTCGCCAAGTTCGCGTTCTGAGCGCCTCCCGTATCTACGCGCGTTTAAAATGAACTGCAACGTTCAGTTTGTGATATCTGCGGATGCTACTACTAAGGCTCTCAGATGACGGATCTTCTCTCCTCCTCCAACTCCCCCGCGGGGCGCCGCTCCGGCCGCTCACGCGATACGGCCAAGCGCGACGCCATCCTGGAATCAGCGCACAGCCTGTTCTTCCAGCGCGGGGTGGAGGGTACGACGATCGAGGATGTCGCCGCGGGCGCGGGCGTGTCCAAGGTCACGGTTTATGGCCATTTCGGCGACAAGCTGACCTTGTTCGAAGCCTGCGTCCGCCGGGCTGTCGCTATGATGGAGCAGGGCCTCATCCAATCCCCTCCCCGCGGTGACTCGCTGCGCGAATGCCTTTTCGCGATGGGCGTGCCCTTGCTCCGTTTCCTGACCTCCGCGGAACTGATTGCCTTTGATCGCTCCTTGTCCGTTGAAGCGGTCCGTCACCCGGAGCTTGCCCGACGCTTCTTCGAAGCGGGCCCTTATCATTGCCGCGCTAAACTGGCCGAGCTCATCGCGGCTGGTCGCGATCGGGGCGAAGTTGTCATCGATAACCCAATCCAAGGAGCCGAGGACCTCATCAACCTATGGTACGGCATGCTTCACAAGGAGTTGGCGATGGGGCGCATACCCTCGCCGGGGACTGCGGAGATCGACCGCCGCGTCCAGCACGGCATTCAAGTCTTCATGCGCGCCTACGGGGCTCGTTGAAGACGATGCCGGCTGATCCCCGACGGCGTTGACCCAAAAGCAGACGTTCAGGCTCCGGGAGGCGCTCCCCAAGACGCGACGTTCATTCATCTGCGGCTGACGGATCAGTTTGGCCGAAGCGACATCGCTCATCGAGCCGGGAAGCAGAAAAGCGAAATTTTCGTCAATCACGTTTATGCGCCGATCAGGCCGAAGCACTTCGCCGCTCGGCGCAGGCTAGGCAGTCCCATGTTCTAGATCCCCGATCTACCCTCCGAATCGTTTGGCGCGCTGCTTAGAGCCACTTGCCCCTGCGATATCTCGTGCTTACCGCTGCGCTACGGGACAGGAGGCGGGTGCGTCCCTAATGGATTGTATCTGCATAATTAACGGCGATCGCCCCGTCAAAGCCGATACACTCGGTTGCGGAACGGAGACGCCCGTCGCTTTATCGCCGCCTTGGAACCAAGCCGAGCGCCTAGAGGCACTGGCGGGTTACGACATTCTCGACAGCCCGCGCGAACCGGAGTTCGACGGCATCGTTCGTCTGGCGGCCAACGTGTTCGAAGCCCCTATCGCGGTTGTGAACCTTATCGCGCAGGATCGACAATGCTTTAGGGCCGAAGTAGGCATCGGGGCCAACGAGCTGCCACTCGACGTTTCGATTTGCGCGCAAGCGATGTTACAGCCGAGGATCTTTGTCGTTCCCGATTCCGCCAAGGATGTTCGGTTCGCATCCAATCCGCTGGTAACGGGCAACCCCGGCCTGCGTTTCTACGCGGGTGCCTTGCTGGAGACGCCCAAGGGGTTGCCGCTGGGAACCGTTAGCGTCCTCAATACAAAGCCGCGCCGGGCGGTATTACCGATCACCAACGGCTCACCCTCGAAGTGCTGACGCGGCAAGTGATGACGCAGCTCGAACTTCGGCGCGCTGTTCGTCAACGCGACGAGCGGGCGGAACGGCTCGAAGCCGAAGTCCAGGGTCGGCGTGACGCCGAAGCAGCTCTTGAGCAAACTTCCTGTCGATTAGCCGCTGTCTTGAACAAGACCCGTATGGCCGTGTTCCTGATGGATGAGCGCCAGCATTGCACCTACGCAAACGCGGCCGCTGAAGCGCTGACTGGCTACACATTTGCGCAGATGCACGGTCGCGCCTTGCACGACGTGGTTCACCATACAAGGCCGGACGGCAGTCACTGTCCGCTGGAAGAGTGTCCAATCGACCGCGCCTTCCCCGAACGTACACAAACATCCGGTGAGGAACTCTTCGTAGCGCGCGATGGCTCGTTTATCCGGTGGCCTTCACGGCAAGCCCGCTTGCCGACGACGAAGGCCGCCCGATCGGGACCGTGATCGAGGCCCGCAATATCGCCGTCGAGAAGGCGCGTGATGTCGCATTACGAAAAAGCGAAGCACAATTTCGATCGATGGCTGACGCCGTTCCGCAGATTATCTGGCTAACCGATGCCGAGGGACGCGTCGAATTCTTCAATAAGCAATGGTTCGATGACGTCGGATCGGCTGACGCTCCGACGAGCGGGTGATGCAGCAGCAGCCTTCTACGTCCACCCGGATGATCAAGCTCCAACGATGACAGCGTTTGCTGAGACTCAGAGCACGGGCACGAATTATCTCGTTGAACACCGTATTCGTTCGGCCGGCGGTGACTATCGTTGGTTTCTAGTCCGAGGCGAACCGCATCGCGACCAGCAAACGGGCGAAGTCGTCCGGTGGTTCGGCGCGTCCGTCGATATTCACGACCTTGAACTTACTGAAGAGGCGTTGCGCGAGAGCGAAGCGCGCCTCACATTTCTAATCGGGCTCGGCGCTGCCACAGCCCCGCTGGTGGATGCCGACGAGGTCCTGGCCACCACCACGCGTATGTTGGGAGAGCATTTGAAGCTCTCAGTCTGTGCTTACGCTGATATGGACGAAGACCAAGACGGCTTCACGATCCGAGGCGACTGGGTTGCGCGAGGATCGATGAGCATTGCCGGGCACTATAGCTTCGCCGACTTTGGCAAGCTTGCGGTCACCAAACTGGGCGCTGGCCTTCCCCTCGTCGTGAATGACAATCTGCGCGAGCTTGCGCCCGAAGAAGCCGCGACCTTCCAGAGCATCGGCATCGCCGCAACCATCTGCATGCCGCTTGTCAAGAGAGGTCGTCTCACCGCCTTGATGGCCGTCCACGATCGGGTCCCCCGAGTGTGGACCGACGCGGAGCTGAGCCTGCTCCGCGAGGTCACCGCGAGATCTTGGGCGCATGTCGAGCGGGTCGGGGCGACGGCCGAGCTGCGGGATAGAGAGGAGCAACTACGCCATCTTAACGAGACGCTGGAAGCCCGAGTTGCCGAGCGCACCACCAAACTACAGCTTGCTCGCGACATCATCAAGGCGAACGCCTCGCCGATCTGTGCCTTCGATACTCATTACCGCAAAATCGCTTTCAACCGTGCGCAGTGCGACGAGTTTTGCCGTAACTTTGGCCGCCGTGTCGCCGTCTAGGCCCGATCACGGGCTTGAGCGCCGGAATGTTCACCGACAGCCGCCCAGCCTTGCATCGTATCAAAGCGCTACGGTGTCCATCCGCTTCGATCAGCGATGCCTCCGCTCCCGCGCTCGGCTCGCTAAAGCCTTCGCCTTTGCACCAGGGTCTGCCCCTGCCCCAGCCACCTTCGCCTGAGCGCCACGCAGGCGCGCATCGGGCAGTCCGACGTCCGGGTAGGCATCGAACGAGAGCAGCTTCTCCTTGCCGTCAAACCGATACTTGAAGCGCCAGAGCTTCAAGCCTTTCGGACGCACGAGCAGGTAGAGCCCGCCTCCATCTGAGAGCTTGTGGTCCTTCGCCCGTTTGATCGCGTAGCGGACTTGGAGTTCCTTGAGGGCCATTGGGGGTATCTCCTGCCGACTGCCGGATCATACCCCTGGACAATACCCCCAAAAGCAAACCGACGTCCTGGTATCTGGTGGCACGTTCAGGGACGCGCCCGGCGCATTTGACGCGAGCCAAGTCACGGTAGTAAAATCGGCACAAAAAAAACCGCCTCGGGTTTCCCTGAGACGGTTCGGTTTGATTGAACTTGGTTGCGGGAGCAGGATTTGAACCTGCGACCTTCAGGTTATGAGCCTGACGAGCTACCGGGCTGCTCCATCCCGCGACAGAGATGCGCGACCGCGCATCTCGAAATAGGAGAGCCGCCCACAGCTTCGCTTGATG
>DASQNO010000128.1:0-2912 GCA_035644935.1 Sphingomonadaceae bacterium | reverse complement strand
CACTCACGCGGCATTGCTGGATCAGGCTTTCGCCCATTGTCCAATATTCCCCACTGCTGCCTCCCGTAGGAGTCTGGGCCGTGTCTCAGTCCCAGTGTGGCTGATCATCCTCTCAGACCAGCTAAGGATCGTAGCCTTGGTGAGCCTTTACCTCACCAACTAGCTAATCCTACGCGGGCTCATCCTTGGGCGATAAATCTTTGGACTTACGTCATCATCCGGTATTAGCAGTCGTTTCCAACTGTTATTCCGAACCCAAGGGCAGATTCCCACGCGTTACGCACCCGTGCGCCACTAGACCCGAAGGTCTCGTTCGACTTGCATGTGTTAGGCATGCCGCCAGCGTTCGTTCTGAGCCAGAATCAAACTCTCATTTTGATGTCCGACCACAACGCCCCCCTTGGAATAGGAGGACCATCGGGCCGGCTTCTAGGAGCCATTCCTGCACATCACATATACTGTGGATATGTAATAGACATATGGAACGGCTTGTTGCTGACCGGTCGTCCAGGGCCTAAAACTCCCTGAAGACCGGAGCCGCCGCCCACATGTCCCTTCATCTAAACCAACAATGTCAAAGAGCCGACGCGCCTCCATCCCCCATCTCGCGATCGGGCACCGGACCTACCGATGAAAGAGACACTAACGAAACACGAACCAACCGGCCGCGCCCCGTCTGCTGAAAGCCATATATGCGAGGTTTCCGGCGCCTTCAACAGCTGCGCGCGCTTTTTTTCGATTTTTGCGAATCTTTTTACGGCCCTGCGGAAAGAACGGCGATCGCCGCTCCGTTTGGTGTCCTGCCAACGGAGCGAACTTGCCGCTGGGGCTTGCCGGGAACTCACTTGAAGGCGCCGCGACCTTCACAAGAGGGCGGGCGTCCATTGATTTGGCCGCCGGGAGCCCTCATGCTCGATGCGCCGTTGATGACTCTAGGCGGACAAAGATTTGAACCCCAAAGACACGCCGTCACGCCGTAATATGTTGCCCGTCATGCGGACGCTCGGCACGGTCCTGCTGGTCGCACCGCTGGTCGCTTGCGACCTGCTGGGCGGGGGGGAGGCGCCACCGGCGCAGGGGCCGGTCCGGTTACCGGAGGCGACGTGCGCCCAAGTGGATGCGACCCTTCGCGATTTGCAGGGAAAGATCATGATCGAGTTCGGCGCGGGCGACGAGGCCAAGGTTGAGGAAGCGTCGTGGCGGTCCATGGGACGCGCCTCTCGGGATCAAGTCGTCAACGCGCTGGCCGTTCGCGCGGCGTGCGGGACGGAGAACCCGCCCGCACAGCAGCCGGTAACGGTGCGCAACGAGGCCGGTGACGTCCTCGCCGAGCGCGCGGTGCAGGTCTGGGAAGCGCCGCGGGACGAGTGAGCCGACGGGCGTCGCTAGCGGCCCGTTAAGGGTTCGGCGCTATGCGGGCTTGCATGATCGTGATCATGAGAGCAGCCGCCAGCGGCAAGCCGGTCGGCATTAACGTCAGCCAGGTGCGGTTCCTGCGCTCCAACGCGGACGACGTCACCGCCATTGTCTTCGGCAAGAGCGGCGAGGAGCACATGGTGCTGGTCAAGGGCGCGCTGGTTCGCGTCGCGGAGGACCTCAACATGGCGCTGCGCCGCCGAGACATCGCGCCCGCCCCTTGCGACGACCGCCGGAGCCTGCAGCGTCCAGCCTGACCGGCTCGCATATTCCGCATGGCGCCCGCGGTGAGGCGTGGCTAACGAGCCGGCAGGTTTTAGCGGCGAAAGGGTTGAACATGGCGAGCGAGGATCCCCGGACGTCGCCCGCGCCCGGCGGCCCTGCCTCCGGCCCCGGGACGCCGATCGCCGTGCCCCCCGCCGAAACGCCCGAGCTCAAGACGCTGGTCGGCCTCGTTATCGGCGTGGTGGTGGTGGCGGCGCTGTACCTGGCGCGCGACGTGCTGGTGCCGATCATGCTGGCGGTGCTGCTGTCGTTCCTGCTGACGCCGCTCGCGAATCTGCTGCGCCGCTTGCACTTGGGGCGGGTGCCGGCCGTGCTCGTCGCCGTTGGCGTCGCGCTCGGCATCATCGTCGGGCTGGGCACGATCATGGGAACCCAGGTTGCGAGCCTCGCGTCCAATGTGCCGAGCTACGTCACCAGCATCCAGGCCAAGGCGGAGAAGCTCAGCGACTCAACCGTCGGGCGCCTACCCCGGGTACTCGGCCGCCTCGAGGACCAGATCCGCGGCGCGGTGGGTCCGAATGCGCAGGCCCCGGCGCCCCAAGCCGTCGGGCGGAATACGGTAAAGCCGATCCCGGTAGAAGTGCACGAGCCCGCCGCTTCCCCGCTCGCCACCGCCGCCGCGGTGCTGGCGCCGATCGTCGGCCCGATCGAGACCACGGTCATCGTGCTGGTGGTCGCGATCTTCTTCCTGCTGCAGCGAGAGGACCTGCGCGACCGCCTGATCCGCCTGTTCGGATCGACCGATCTCCACAAGACCACGGTGGCGATGGACGACGCGGCCGCGCGCCTCTCCCGCTACTTCATCACGCAGCTGTCGCTGAACAGCGCGTTCGGGATCGTGATCGGCATCGGGCTGTGGCTGGTTGGAGTTCCCTCTGCGCCCTTGTGGGGCGTGCTTGCGGCGCTGATGCGCTTCATTCCCTACGTCGGTTCGTTCCTGGCCGCCGCGCCGCCATTGATCCTAGCGGCCGCGGTGGACCCGGGCTGGACGATGGTGCTGCTCGTCGCGGCGCTGTTCACCGTCGGCGAATCGATGATGGGCTATGTCGTCGAACCGATGGTATACGGACACTCCACCGGACTTACCCCGGTGTCGGTTGTGGTTGCGGCGATCTTCTGGACGTGGCTGTGGGGCCCCATCGGCCTGATCCTGTCGACGCCGCTGACCTTGTGCCTGGTTGTGCTCGGCCGGCATGTCGAGCGGCTGGAGT
>DASQNO010000127.1:0-20538 GCA_035644935.1 Sphingomonadaceae bacterium | reverse complement strand
GTAGTCGAGGCCCAGCGTCGCCTTCAACTTGGGCGCGTAGGGCAGCGCCGTCCCCGACGGCACCACCGCCAGCGGGTTGCCGCCCGGCGGCACGCGGAATTCATCCACCTGCGCATCGGTGTAGGCGAGCCCGCCCGAGATATTGAGATCGGGAACCGGCTGGAAGATCAGGTCCAGCTCGCCGCCGCGTGTCGACACGTCGCCGGCGTTGGTGAAGCGCGTCACCACGACCCCGGCCGCGACGTCGAGGTTGTTCGCCTGGAAGTTCTTGTACTTGGCGTAATAGCCCGCGAGGTTGATCACTAGACGGCCGCCCAGCAGCGTGTTCTTGAGCCCGACCTCGAAGCTGTCGGCCGTTTCCGCATCAATGACGTTGGTGCCGACCTGCGTCAGGTTGAAGAAGACGTTGTACGCAGGACCCTTGTAGCCCCGCGCGTAGGTCGCATAGGCGGTGGACGCGCGCGAGAACTCGAACTGCACGCCGGCGCGGCCGGACACGTTGTCCTTGCTCGTGCGGGCGATGAACGGTCCGAAGCTCGGCTGGATGCCGGGGCCCACCAGCGGGCTGACGCGGACGTGATCGACGCTTAACTCGTCATGCGTATAGCGAAGGCCCGCGATCAGGCGCAGCTGCTCGGTGACCGCAAACGTGCCCTGCCCGAACACGGCCAGGTTGTTGAACACCGAGCCGAAGGTCGCGGTGCCCGTCGGCCGCGTCGACGGGTTCACCCCCGCCGCCCCGCACGGCGTCAGCACCGTGCGCGCCGGCGTCACCGTGCAGACGATGTCGTTGCGCGTGAAGGTGCGCTCCGACTCCGCGCGGGAGAAGAAGCCGCCGATGACATATTCCAGCGGCTGGTTGTTCGGCGAGGTCAGCCGAAGCTCCTGCGTCACCGTTTCCCCGGTCTGCGGACCGAAATCGTGCAGTTGGTTGAACCCCACGAACGCCTGCGGCAGGAAGTCGCCGTCGCGCGTCTCGTCGTTCTTGTAGTTGCGGTACGCGGTGATCGAGGTCACCGTGTGCTCGCCGATCGACCCGTCGACCTGCGCCGAAAAGCCGTAGCTCTCCTCATCGGTGCGCGTGACCAGGTTCTGACGGATGCGGCGCGTGCGGTCGCCCCGCGGCTCGGGCAACGCGCCGGCGGCGAGGTTGTTGGGCAGCGTTCCAATGACTTCGGCGCAGCAATCGTCCTTGGCGCGCCGCCAATCGCCGATCAGCGTCAGCTGCAGGTCCGGCGTCACGTCGGCGACAACGATCCCGCGAACACCGTAGCGCTTGAAGCCGTTGACCGTGCGGTCCACCGTCTCGTTGCGGATGTTGCCGTCCCACTCGGTGTAGAAACCGGTGACGCGGCTGCGGACGTTCTCGCCCAGCGGCACGTTCAACGCCACGCGGCCGCGATATTCGTCCGCGACCGTGCCTTCGCCCAGGAAATAACCCGCCTCGACGAAGCCGCCGAAGTCCCGCTCGGGCCGGCGGCTGACGATGTTGACCACGCCGGCGCTCGCGTTCTTGCCGAACAGTGTCCCCTGCGGCCCGCGCAGCACCTCGATGCGCTCGATATCGACCAAGTCGGCGAACGCCTCGCCCGCGCGGCTGTAAACGACGCCGTCGAGCACGGTGGACACCGACGGCTCGCCCGCGATGGAGAAGGTCGACGTGCCGACGCCGCGCAGGAACAGCGACTGGTTGATGCTGGTGCCCGACTTGCGGAACGTCAGCGTGGGCACGAGGTACTGCGCGTTCTCGAGGTTGACCCCGCCCTGCGCCGCGATTGCCGCGCCGGAGATCACCGAAACCGCGACGGGCACGTCCTGCAGGCGCTGCGACCGCTTCTGCGCGGTGACGACGATCTCGCCCGGAACCTCGTCCGCTGGCGCGGGCGACTGGCTCGGCGATGGGGTTTCACCCATAGGCGTGGGCTCGGCCGAAGGAGGATCGCCCGCCGGTGTCGCATCCTGCGCCCACGCCGGGGACGCGCATGCGACCGCCATCGCCAGAGTGCTTGCCGCCGCCCAAGACTTGCTGATCATCCCGTTTCTCCCCCAATCGATGTTCTGTGTCGAACTTGTGACACCGTTATCACATGCCGGGCGCTCGCGAAAAGCCCCGCCTGCGACGACCCGTTGGTCGCGCGGATCAGAAGCCGATTTCATCCATCGCCACGACGCGCTTCTCGCGCGCGCTTATCTCCGCCGCGACGCCGATCGCCACCGCGCGCAGGCCGTCGTCGGCGGTCACCTCCACGGCACGCTCGCCCCGCACGGCCGCGATAAAGGCCTGGTGCTGGTAGAATGTCGCGCCGTGGTGGCTGCCGGCGTCCAGCGCCTTGGGATCGACGCCGACCACGACCCGTTCGGGCGTCTTGGGGTTCATGAACCCCGTGCGCGGGCTGTGGATCAGCGCGCCTTCGGGTATGAACACCTCCAGCCGCGCTTCGTCACCGACCGCCGCGATCTCCTCCTGGTTTTCCGCGCCGTCCGCGAACATGCACAGGTCGAGCATCGCGCGCACCCCGTTGTCGAAATCCACCACCGTGTAGCTGTTGTCGATGATGTCCGGCCGCTCGCCCGCGTAGCGCTCGTCGACGTGGTTCACGTCCATCGCGCCCGAACAATAGACGCGCACCGCCTCCGCTCCGACGATCAGCCGCATCAGGTCGAAGAAGTGGCAGCACTTTTCCACCATCGTGCCGCCCGTGTTGCGGCTGAACCGGTTCCAGTCGCCGACCTTGACGAGGAACGGGAAGCGATGCTCGCGAATCGACAGCATCCGCAGCTTGCCGACCCGGCCGTCCCGAATTTGGCGGATGAACTCGGCCGCCGGCGGCATGTAGCGATACTCCATCGCCGTCCAGAACACGGAGGTCCTGCCCGCCGCCTGCGCGCTGACCCAGCGGGCGTCGTCCAGCGTCGTCGCCAGCGGCTTTTCGCACAGGATGTGCAGCCCCGCGTCGAACAACGGCTCGAGAGTGTCGCGGTGGGTGTAGTTGGGGCTGGCGACGATCACCGCGTCGATGCCGCCCGCCTTGGCCAGCGCCGCCGCGTCGTCGAACTGCCGCACGCCGTCCGCGCGTTCGCCCAGCGCGTGCTTCGCCGCCGCCAGCGACTCGGCCACCGGATCGGCGATCGCCACCAGCCGCGCGCCCGGCGTGATCGCGAGGTTGGCGATGTGCTCGCGCCCCATCATGCCCGCGCCGACAAGACCGTAACGAATCTCTCCCATTTCCCCAAATCCTGTGCGATATGACAACGATGTCTGAAATAGCCTTCTCACCCGAACCGCGCCCCTTGGGCAAGAGCGGACTTGTCGTATCCCCCATCGCCTGGGGCATGTGGCGCTTCGCCGGGGACGACGTCTCCGCCGCCCGCGCGCTGGTCGACGCGGCGCTGGATGCGGGCGTCACCTTGTTCGACACCGCCGACATCTACGGGGCCGACGGCGCAGGCTTCGGCACCGCCGAGGCGCTGCTTGGCCGGGTCTTCGCCAACGCGCCCGGCCTTCGCGACCGCATGGTGCTCGCCTCCAAGGGCGGCATTGTCCTCGGCACGCCGTACGACTCGAGCGCCGGGTACATGGCGCAGGCGATCGACGCTTCGCTCGCTCGCCTGGGCGTCGAGCGCATCGACCTCTGGCAGATCCACCGCCCCGACCTGCTCGTCCACCCGGCCGAACTCGCCCGCGCGCTGGACGATGCGATCGCGGCGGGCAAGATCGGCGCGGTGGGCGTCTCCAACCACACGCCGTCGCAGGCGCGGGCGCTGGCCGGCTTCCTCCGCGCGCCGCTCGTCAGCCACCAGCCGGAGTTTTCGGCCCTGCACGTCGCGCCGCTGTTCGACGGCCTCATGGACCAGGCGATGGCCGACGACATGGCCGTGCTCGCCTGGTCGCCGCTGGGCGGCGGACGCATTGCCGATTCGCGTGATGAACGTTCGCGCGCGGTCGCCGCGCTGCTTGACGCCAAAGCGAACGATTACGGCGTCGGGCGCGCGGCCGCGGCGTACAGCTGGATCATGGCGCACCCGGCGCGGCCGATCCCGATCGTGGGCACGCAGAACGCCGGCCGTATCGCCGAAATCCCGCAGGCCCTGAAGCCGCGCTGGACGCGCGCCGATTGGTACGCGGTTCTGCAGGCATCGATGGGGGAGAAACTGCCATGACGGATATGGATGCGAACGGCGCCGCGGCAACGCGCGGCGGGTGCGAAATCAGCTGGTTCTCCGCGCTGTGCGACGACGATTACGAATTCCTGGGCGTCCCCGATCCCATGCTGAAATCGAGCTGGGAGCATTGCCGCGACATCGTGCTGCAGGCGGAATCGGGCGGGTTCGACAACATCCTGCTGCCGTCGGGCTATCAGCTCGGCATCGACACCACGGCCTTCGCCGCCGCCATCGCGCCGATGCTCCGCCGCATGCGCCTGCTCATGGCGGTGCGCATCGGCGAGACCTGGCCGCCCCAGCTCGCCCGCCAGATCGCGACGATCGACCGGCTGCTGGGAGGCGACTCTTCTGGACGAGGACGTCTGACGGTCAACATCATCTCCTCCGACATGCCCGGCGAGAAGCTCGCCTCCGCCCCGCGCTATGCGCGCACGCTGGAGGCGATGCGCATCCTCAAGACCATGCTCAACGGCGAATCGCTCGATCACCAGGGCGAGCACTGGCAGTTGAAGCTCGATCCGCCGCGCGTGACCACCGTGTCCGGCAAGGCGCCCCTGCTCTACTTCGGCGGTCTGTCGGAGGATGCGCGCGAGGCGGCGGCGCAGGGCTGCGACGTCTACCTGATGTGGCCCGACAAGCGCGAAGCGGTGCAGGCGATCATCGCCGACATGACGGCGCGGGCAGCGAAACATGGCCGCACGCTGCGCTTCGGCTACCGCGCGCACGTCGTCGTCCGCGACACGGAGGCCGAAGCGCGCGCCGCCGCCGACCGGCTGCTGTCCAAGCTCGACGCCCAGACCGGCGCCGAGATCCGCGCCAAGTCGCTCGACGCCACCTCCGTCGGCGTCCGCGCGCAGGCGGAACTGCGCGAAAGCGCGGCGGACGACGGCTATGCCGAGGAGCATCTGTGGACCGGCATCGGCCGCGCCCGCTCCGGCTGCGGCGCCGCGATCGTGGGCGACCCCGACCAGGTGCTCGCCAAGCTGCAAAGCTACCGCGACATGGGCATCGAGGCGTTCATCCTGTCCGGCTACCCCCACGCCGCGGAAGCCGACCTCTTCGCGCGGCACGTGCTGCCACGGATCGACCACGGGCCGCTGTGTGTTGCAGAACCGCAAGGAGTTGCGAATCTCCCCGGAGGCGGCTGAGGAATGATTGAAGCTTTCGAAGACTGTAAGCAGGTCACGCGTCTCAATCGTTTGCAACCTAAACGATATATTCCTGGATCAGCATTGCCGAACTCTGATGCGCCATCGCAAAAGCGAGATCGGGAGCAGGCTCATCGGGAAGTCTGGCGTCATACCCGCGCCAGCCACCAATATCAGCCAGTGCCATCGCTTCATCTCGGGTGACGGTTCGATCAGCGAACATGAAGAACTCGATACCATAGCTGCTATCAGCCCCCATGTTTTCGATGAAGTGGCGTTGGCTTCCGTCTCGCGACGCAACTACGATGTCTTCACCTTGATGATAGAACTCCGCATTGGCGAAGGTAAGCACCTCGAATACAATAACGTCAGTGCCGGAATGATCCGTGATAGAGCTGTTTGTAGCTTGAATGAAGTAATAGTCGTCGCCCCCGTAATCCTGTACAATGTCGTAGTAGCCGGTTCCCGTCGAAATGTGGTCGTTCCCTGTGCTTCCGACCACTTGATCATTCCCGGCACCTGCTTTGATCACGCTGCCGTGATAGGTCGCGCCTAGATTAATGCGATCATCATAACCCGCCGTATCGAGGTAGAAAGAACGATTGCCTGAACCTCCATACGAAACACTGATGTCGTCGGGAGCATCGCTCAGCTGATACCCCGTTCGCGTGTCGCCGAGAACCTCGAAGGACCCGAGGGTGCTCGTGACGACGCTGCCATAGGTCTGACGAACGCCGACGTCCTCGCCTTCGGTCTGAATGACTGCCCATGTCCCATCCTCAGCGATGAGACGCGTTCCGCGATCGAAGGCTTTCAAGCCGACATCGTATGCAGTTCCCTGGGAACCGTTCGTACGTGTGAAGGCGGCCGTGCCCAGTATTTGATTGCCGGCTATCTCGTAACCGCCGCCCGAGCCGTATAGACTGAGCGAATGCACGCCCAACGCATTGAGCGTCGACAACTCGCCAGGATCGCTCACGCCATTCTGATTGTTGTCGCGCCAGAGCCGAAATTCGTTGAAAGCCGCATCACCAGGATCGAGTAACCCATTCGCATTGGTATCAAACACGCGCAAAGCTTCGAGGTCGGAGAGGGAAGCAGGCGAGTGATGGATGAACGATATCTCCGAACCATTGTCGACGTAGTTGTTCCCGTTTGCATCATGAACGAGGAGCGCATCCCCGCCGGTGAACCAACCCATCGTCTTGGCCAGCCCAGAGCCGAGGAAATCGAAGCCAGGGCTGCTCTCTGCGCTCGTGAGTTCCACCCCGTCGCCGTCTAGATCGAGCACTACCGGCTTGATGCGAGTGGCTGTGGCCTCAACCCAGCGCCAACCGCCATTTGATTGGCCTTGAATTTCGACGGATGAATAGACCCAGCGCCCGGATGAACCCCCAAAGAATGTTGTCGAGCTGCCCGAGAAATTACCGCCTTCGTGAAAACCTCCGCCGCCGCCGCGAAAAGCGCCTTCATAGAATTTGATGGGTGTGATCAAGAGTGACGGTGGACCGTCCTTTGTCTCGATTCCATTGACCTCGTCTAGATCGATATCAGCTCCGTAGAAATCTCTCCGTGTTGCCTCCAGAGCATCTGTGTCCGGCAGTCCTGCGTTTTTAAGAAGGGTATGGATAAGCGCGTTTGAGTTTGTTGATAGAAGATCATAGTCGAACTTCAGACTTTCAATGTATTTAGCATTTTCAACAATCTTGTTCCAAGTGGCCTGAAGAGAATCGCCATTTGCCAAAGTTTGTTGACCAGTATAAGTTCTTCCGAAGTCGAACGATTGACTATTAAAAGGGCCAGAATTAACCTTAATCGAACCAAAGTAATTGATCAGGCTGCCGCTACCCGCTTGATGAGTGCCGCTTAGATAGAACACCTGTTGATTTGGCTGCCCCACGTTTTTGGTATACTGAAGGAACATATGGTCAAGCCTTCCAACGACCTGCCATGAACGAGCCTCGATCCGATCGGCCGTCTTATCCTCCTAAAGTGATCCACTACTCCGCACGCAATCAGCATTTATGAAGGAGTCCGGTCCGATCTTGTCGAACTCACAAGACCAGACGATACGGACGAAGTTGAAAGGGAAGCGCCCCGACCTGTCGACCCTGCACCCCGTCTTCCGAGTGATCGTCTCAGATGTTGATGGCTGCGTGTTCCGAGGCAGTATACCGCTCTCGCAAAATCCACCGTAGTGAGTAAATACCTTTAGAAGTGTTCGCTTGGGTATGACCTTCGGGAAAACTGCCTGCCAGGACTCTCGATGATCTTCAAGGGCCGATCGCTCATCGACCACATTGTTAAATAGTCCAGAACGTGCAGAACTGTGGTAGGCTGCGCCGGCCAGCGACGTGGCAAGCGCGACTGCGATGATTGACCGTTTCACGACCTTAGACATACGTCTGTGTCCTCAACCGTCATTTAGCAGCTCTTTAGTGACACAAGGATGATAGATTTGGCCATAGATTTATAAGTGCCGGACCTCAGCCGCGCGGACGCGAGCTTGACCATGGTGAAGACGCTGCTGGTCAGCTTGTCGTACGGTTCGGCAGCGCAGCATGTGTGCAAACCGAATTGATCCGAAACCTCGCGTGAGGCTGCTTTCGGACATTTCAACATCCAAGCGGACAGGGTACAATCCCAATCCCGCCGCCAACCCACACCAAGAAGTCATCATCCCGGCAAAGGCCGGGATTCAAGATCACAACACCCACTAGCCCGTGAGCAGCTCGTCACGAAGACTCAGATCTCCGCGACGTAGGATCCCGACCTGCCCGGATGGCGCGGACGAGGTAACGCTTGGGTCAATCCAGCACTCGCTCCAACGCCGCCCGCCACCCCGCAACCAGCTGTGCGCGCTCCTCCGCCGCCTTCCGCGGCTCGAAGCGGTCGGCCGTCGCGGTCAGCGCCGCGACCGCGTCCAGGTCGCGCCAGAACCCCGCGGCCAGCCCCGCCAGAAACGCCGCGCCCAGCGCCGTCGTCTCCACCGTCGCCGGCCGCTCCACCGGCACGTCCAGCAGATCGGCCAGGAACTGGCATAGCCACGCATTCGCCGCCATGCCGCCGTCGACGCGCAGCACCGGCGGCCGGGCCGCGCCGTCGCGCGTCATCGCGTCGATGAGATCCGCGGTCTGATACCCCACTGCCTCCAGCGCCGCGCGCGCGACGTGCGCGGCCGTGCTCGCCAGCGTCAGCCCGACGATCGCGCCGCGCGCCTCGGGCCGCCAGTGCGGCGCCCCCAGCCCCGTGAACGCCGGCACCAGGTACACGCCGCCATTGTCCGCGACGCGGGTCGCCATGTCGTCGGTCTGCGATGCGTGCGTGATCAGCCCCAACCCGTCGCGCAGCCACTTCACCGCCGCGCCCGCGACGAAGATCGATCCTTCCGCCGCATAGGTCGCCGCGCCGTCCAGTCGGTAGCCGATCGTCGTCAGCAGGCGATTGGATGACCGGACGGGCGCCGCGCCCGTGTTGACCAGCATGAAGCAGCCGGTGCCGTAGGTCGCCTTGGCGGCGCCGGGCGCGAAGCAGGCCTGCCCGAACAGGGCCGCCTGCTGATCGCCCGCCATGCCGCCGATCCGCACGGGCGGGCCGAACAGATCGGTCGTCCCGAAGTCGGCGCTGTTGTCGCGCACCTCCGGCAGCAAGCTGGCAGGAATGCCGAAGAGCGCCAGCAGCTCGGGATGCCAGCGCTGCTCGTGAATGTCGTACAGCAGCGTGCGGCTGGCGTTGGTGGCGTCCGTCGCGTGGACGCGCCCTCCGGTCAGCCGCCACAGCAGGAAGCTGTCCACCGTTCCGAACGCGAGTTCGCCCGCCTCGGCGGGGGCCCGCGCGCCCGGCACGTGCTCCAGCATCCAGGCGAGCTTGCTGCCCGAGAAATAGGGGTCGAGCAGCAATCCCGTCCGCGCCTGCACGCTCGGCTCCGATCCGCGCGCCTTCATCGCCGCGCAGGCGTCGGCGGTGCGCCGGTCCTGCCAGACGATGGCGTTGCACAACGGCGCGCCGGTGGCGCGATCCCACAGCAGGGTCGTCTCGCGCTGGTTGGCAATGCCGATCGCGGCGATCGCGGCCGGATCGACGCCCCCCACCGCCTCGCGCGCGGTGGCGACGACGGTGCGCCAGATGTCCTCGGGATCGTGCTCGACCCAGCCGTCTCGCGGATAATGCTGCGGGAACTCGGCCTGCGCCACCGCCACCGGCCGCGCTGCCCGGTCGAACAGGATGCTGCGCGTCGATGTCGTGCCCTGATCGATCGCCAGGACGTATCGCGCTTCGGTCATCTCGCCCCTTCCAGATACGCGTCGATCTCGGCCGCGGCGCCCGGCGGCAGATGAAGCCCCAGCTTGGATCGGCGCCACAATATGTCCTCGGCCGTCCGCGCCCATTCGTGCGCCACCAGGTAATCCACCTCGCGCGCATGGAGCCCGCCGCCGAAATGCCGCCCAAGGTCGGCGAGGCTCGCGGCATCGCCGACCACCGCCGCCGTGCGTGTCCCGTACGACCGCGCAAGCCGCGCGCCCAGCGCTTCGCCCAGGAAAGGCCAGCGCCGCTGCACGGCTAGCGTGTAGTCGCCCAGCGAGCCGTCCGGAAGATCGCCGCCGGGAAGCGGAACCGCGCCCGTCCACCCGCCGCGTTCGGTTCCGAGCCACGGCTCGAGCTTCTCCAGCGCATGTTCGGCCAGCCGACGGTAGGTCGTGATCTTGCCGCCGAACACCGACAGGATCGGCGCCCCACCTGCTCCCTCGTCGACCTGCAGCACGTAGTCGCGCGTCACCGTGGACGCGTCCTCGCGCCCGTCGTCGAACAACGGCCGCACGCCCGAATAACTATGCACCACGTCCTCCGGTCCGATCTGGCGCGCGAGGTAGCGGTTGACGCTATCGCATAGATACGCCGTCTCCGCCGCGTCGATCCGCGCCGGACCCTGCTCGCGCGTCCACGGCACGTCCGTCGTCCCCACCAGCGTGAACCTGTCCTCGTAGGGGATCGCGAACACGATCCGCTTGTCCGGGTTCTGCAGGATGAACGCGTGCGGGCCTTCGAACAGCCGCGGCACGACGATGTGGCTTCCCTTGACCAGCCGGGGCTGCGGCGTGTCGCGCGCGCCGGTGGCCTCGGCCAGCATCTCGCCGACGCGCGCGCCGGCGGCGTTGACGACGATGCGGGCGGACACCCCGGTCTCCACGCCGCTGACGGTGTCGACCAGCCGCGCGGTCCACACCCCCTTGTCCGCGCGCACCGCCGCCACCCGCGTCCGCGTGCGGATCGCCGCGCCCCTGTCCGCCGCGTCCATGCAGTTGAGCGCCACCATGCGCGCGTCGTCGATCCAGCAGTCGGAGTAGACGAACCCGCGCCGCACCCCCGGCTTCAGCCCGCGCCCGAACGGGCTGCCCGCGAACCGCACGCCGAACGATCGCGGCAGCCGCTTGCGCCCGCCCAGATTGTCGTAAAGCAGCAGCCCCAGCCGGATCAGCCATCCCGGCCGTCCGTTGGGCGGTTGCGGCAGCACGAACTGCAGCGGCCACACGATGTGCGGCGCGACGCCCAACAGCCGCTCGCGCTCGATCAGCGACTCGCGAACCAGCCGAAGTTCGTAATATTCCAGGTATCGAAGGCCCCCGTGGACCAGCTTGGTGCTCGCCGACGACGTATGGCTGGCCAGGTCGTCGGCTTCGGATAGCAGCACCGAGAACCCCCGCCCCGCCGCATCCCGCGCGATCCCCGCCCCGTTGATGCCGCCGCCCACCACCAGCAGGTCGTAGACGCCGCCGCCCGTGCTCCCCGCGTCGCCTCTCGCCCGTTCCGCCAACCCGCTCGACCTTTTCTGTCCAGCGTTGTCATACCACGCCCTTGCTGTGCTACGTCAACGCACATGCGCGAAGTTGGAGAAGTTACGGTGGAAACAACGCCCTTGATCGTCGGCATCGGCGGCACCGCCGCGCCCTCCTCATCGACCGAACAAGCTCTGCAATTGACGCTCGCCGCCGCCGAAAGCGCCGGCGCGCGCACGCAGCTGTTCGGCGGCGCGTTCCTGGCGCGGTTGCCGCTTTACCTGACGACACCCCCCGACCAGTCTCCCGAATGCCGCGAACTCATCGACGCCGTTCGCCGGGCCGACGGCGTGGTCATCGCCAGCCCCGGCTACCACGGCTCGATCTCCGGCCTCGTCAAGAACGCCATAGACTATCTGGAGGAGACCGCGCGCGACCCGCGCGTCTATCTGGACGGCGTCCCCGTCGGCCTGATCGCCACCGCCTACGGCTGGCAGGCGGCGGCGAATACGCTGGCGACGCTGCGGTCGATCGTGCACGCCTTACGCGGCTGGCCAACCCCGCTTGGCGCCGCCATCAACAGCTCCGGCGGGCTGTTCAAGGACGGTCTGTGCGAAAACTCCTCCGTCGAACAGCAGCTTCGGCTCGTCGGTCGACAGGTGACGGGCTTCGTTGCGAACCGGTTCGGCGGCCCCGGCCCGGCCACACCGTAGGAGTTGCAAGCGCACGGATCATGTCCACCACCGGATCTCCTGCAATCACTGGGCCGAATTCGATACCGGGCGGGCGCGGTGGCGGATCAACCGGAACGACATGGCTGGTGTAATCAATCACCCGCTCGCGCAGGGCAGCCACTGCTGTTAGGTCCGCCCCATGCACACCAGACGAGATGCCGTTCGCAATTGCCTCGGGTTCGGGGCGGCCCTCGCCCTGCCGGCGACCCAGGTTTCGGGACAGGCCTGTTCCAGCGGAAGCGCCCTTCGCAAGCCGGCCCGTTTGCGCGCGGGAGACACGGTCGGCCTCGTGGAGCCTGCAGGGTTCACCGCCGACCCCTTCGATCTCGAACTGGTCAAGGAGTCGATCGCGGCTATGGGCCTTGTCCCCAAGATCGGGCGCCATGTCGGCGCGCGTTACGGCTACCTCGCCGGCAAGGACCGGGAACGCGCCGACGACGTCAACGCCATGTATGCCGACAAGGACGTGCGCGCGGTATTCGCCGTGCGCGGCGGTTGGGGCAGCGCTCGCGTGCTGCCGTTCCTGAACTGGCCGCTCATTCGCGCGAACCCGAAGCTTTTGATCGGTTTCAGCGACATCACCGCCCTGCACCTGGCGTTCGCCGCCCGCGCCGGTTTCACGACCATACACGGGCCCGGCGCAGGCAGCGACTGGACCAAGTTTTCCCTGGATGCGTTCCGTGGCCTCGTCTTTGACGGGCTGACGCCAGTCTACCGGGCGCCCGAAGGGGCCGATGACCGGCTCGTCCAGCGAACGGGCCGGACGCGCACCTTCCGGCCCGGCAAGGCGGCAGGACGATTGCTTGGCGGCAACCTGACGGTGCTGACGGCGTTGATGGGGACGCCTTATTTGCCGAGCTTCGACGGTGCGATCCTATTCCTCGAAGATACCAACGAGGCGGAATACCGGATCGATCGTATGCTGACGCAATTGGCGCTCGGCGGCGTGCTGCAGCGTGTGGCCGGCGTCGCCTTCGGGCAGTGCACCGAATGCCGGGCCGGCGGCCCTTCTTACGGCGGTTTCACTCTGTCCGAAGTGCTCAAGCAGCATCTGGAGCCGCTCGGCGTACCGGCGTTCCAGGGCGCTCCGATCGGTCACGTCTCGAACCAGATCAGCGTGCCTGTCGGCGTGCGTGCGGGAATCGACGCCGGTGCCGGTACGATCCGTATCCTGGAGCCGGCCGTAGCTTAGCGTCCTTATCGACGGTCTGCTAAACCCGGCGTTGCGGCATTTCCTGTTGTGCTCGGATTTGCTCGTCCAGTTCAGCGATACGATCGCGTTGCGGCGTTCCCGCCGGCAGGCCTTTCAGGCGAACTTCGGCCCAGAGTTTGTTGCGTTCTGCCTTCAACAGCGAGAAAGAATTCTGCGACACTGATGGACCCTTCCGCTTTATGGCTACGATCAGCGCGCCGGCGGGATCGTGGTTCGTCTGGTCGCGAACTTCAAGGGCAGCGGTTCGATTCGGCGATCCGCGCGATCAACCCGCCGTCTCGATCGAAGCGTCGCCGCGACCGCTGGCTCGTCCGTTTCGATAGGCGGCCGAAGCGGAGAGCCCGCCGCGCACCTGCAGGTGCCCGCGATACGCAGGATCACGGCGTCACAGCCGGCTCCTGACGGTCAGCAGTTCAGGAAAGAACACCTGGTCCACGACCTTGGCGAGATAGGGAACTCCCGCCGTACCGCCGGTGCCTCGCTTGAAGCCGATGATCCGCTCGATCGTCTTAAGATGCCCGAAGCGCCAGAGCTGAAACCTGTACTCCAGATCAACGAGCTTCTCGGCAAGCTCGTACAGGTCCCAGTAGGTCCCGGAGTCGCTGTATACGTGGCGCCAAGCCTCTTCGACCGCGGCGGACGCCTCGTAAGGCCGGGCGAGATCGCGGCCGAGGCGGTCGGCCGGTATTGCGAAGCCGCGCCGTCCCAGCAGGCGAAGCGCTTCGTCGTAAATGCCGGGGCGCTCAAGCGCGGCGCGGAGCACGGCTTGCGCCTCCGCGGATCCTTCATGCGCAGCCAGCATGGCGGCGTTCTTGTTGCCCATCAGAAACTCGAACAGCCGATACTGCAATGATTGAAAGCCCGAACTTCCGCCGAGCTTGTTACGCATCGCCGAAAAGTCCGCCGGCGTGATCGTCGCGAAGACTTCCCAGCTCTGGTTGAGCTGCGTTTGCACCCGCGCGACGCGCGACATCATCTTGAAGGCATGACCCAGCCGGTCCTCCGCTATGTGGCTCCGCGCGGCCTCGAGTTCGTGGAGACAGAGCTTGATCCACAGCTCCGACGCCTGATGAATGATGATGAACAGCATCTCGTCGTGCGTCCCGGACAGCGGCGACTGGCACGCGAGCACCTCGTCCAGGCGCAGGTAGTTCGAATAGGTCGGACCGCTCCCGGGCCGCGCCGGCCGCTCGGCTTGCCGTGTTTCCATAGGGCATCATACCAGCGTCACGAACAGTGTCAGCGGCTTTTGTACGTCGGGCATAACGGTCGAGCCGCACCGCCCGCCTCGTCCAGAAGTGGTGCCGGAAGAGGACACAAAGCTTTCGCTTAAGACGCTGTCTTAGCTGTTGTATTTCTTGGCACCTCGAAAGAAAGGCCCCCAAGTTTCTTCGGTGTTGTTGCCAGCTTCTGATTGAAGCTTATCGGCGCGCCTCACGCAGATGTTTTCAATACCTCGTACGCGGGCGCGTTCTCCGGCTGCACGGTCAGCCGGGCCGTCCAACCCTGCCCTTTGGATCGCAGCGTAAAGGTCACCATCGTGACTTCTACGCCCGGAATCAGCTTGACCGACCCGCGCTGCGTCGACCGATTGCTGTTCGTTCCCTGACTGCTCACCTCCAGCGTATACTTCGCGCAAACAGTTTCGAGAGAGGAGCCGACGACTCTGATCCGCACACCGTCTTCAGTCGGTTGGGCAACTAGCTGAACTGGAGGCGGCGCGTCGTTTTCAGCCGGGGCCATCGCAGTGGCCACGAATAGCGAAGACAGGACTAGAAATTCGGTCACGGACTGAAGCTCCTACGACGCTATCATTGGGGGGGCGGCGGGTTGCCGACAAGGCTGCCGACCAGCGCCTCGATGACTGCCTTGGTTTCGGCCGAGACAGCCGTGCCTTCCTCGACCCGCCGCCCGGCGGCAGGACCGCGGGGATCATTGCCGAGGGCCACCGAAGCCACGGCCTGGCTTTCCGCCGTGTTCGCCTCACCCTCTTCAGCCAGACGCCGAACGACAGTCTTCGTCGTAGAGCGGCCTTCCTGAAGTCGTTGAGAGAGCCGGGCTGGCGGCAAAAAGCGCCAGCGCGGAAACCGAAGCGAGAATTGAGAGTTTCATGATTGTCATACCTTCACAAAGGGTTGATAACCATGCCGCCCCTCGCGGGGTGACATGCTTAGGTTTCTACGCCTACCTGTCGCGCGCATCGGAGCTACAACTCCGGTGCGCGCATTCATTTTGAGTGGCCTCGAAGCTACAACTTCGTTGTCACCCCCTGGTGGTTCTTGATCGACGAACGCCAGGCCGCTCGCCGTCTCTCTTCGAACCCATTCCTTGCTTGAAGGGTCGGATCCGCAAGCTCGTGGGGCGCTATTTCATGCCCGAATTCCTGTTGCCGCCGGCCAGTGCGGGCTGCGGAAGATCGCGCCGCTTGGCGGTCGCCGGCACGGCCTTCTGCGACTTGGCCAGGGCGTCCTGGATCTGCTGCGCGGTGAATACACCGTCGCGCTCCTGACGATAGCGCCACAGATAGGGCCAGCCCGCCTTCGCGTCGGCGAAGTCCCAAAGCTTCAGGTCGACGCCTTCAAGGACGATGGCGTGCACCGCCTTCTCGATCGCCTGCTGCAGCGCCAGATGGCCGGGCTCATTGGTCGTGAACCCGGCCTCCGCCTCCAGCAGCTCCTTGAACGCGACGTAGCGAAAGGCGCTGGCGCCCAGCGCGTGCGACGCGATCGTCTTGGACGCAGTGACCGAGGTCAGCACTTCGCCCGTGCGCACGGAGATCGCGCGAAGGTACACGGTAACGTATCCTGCCGATATTCCTGCCGCGCGCCGATGCCCAGGAACCCCGCGCCGGCGCCGCCCGTCATCGTGTTGCTGTCGTACCCGACAATGCCGCCTTCCAGCAGCACGCCCGCGAACAGCATTGCGGGGAGAGCGCGCGGGTTGACCCCCGTCTCCCCCAGATAGCGCTCGCGCATTTCGCGGATGATCTGCCGCTCGTTCAGAAGATTGCGGAGCTGCTCGCGCTCAACGATCTTAAACCACTTGCGATTGCCCGCGTCCTGCAGAGCCTTGACCAAGATGGACGCGCCGCCCTGCGTGACTGCTCGCGAAAGCGTTTGCCCTTGCTCGTTGGGCTTGAACTGACCCGTCTGGTCGGTGAAGCCGCACACGGCAATGGCCACTGGGCGCGCGGGCGGAGGAATGTCGGCGAGCAGTCGCTGCGTCTGCGTCTTGGCGGGGTACACGGCCAGCCGGGAGGTTTCGGGCAGCACTGGGGCTTCGGGGAAAACGGCGCAGCCGCTCAGGGAGAGCGACGCCAACAAGGTCAGAACCGCCCGCACGTCAGTTCACTTTGATGAAGGTCGGGATGACGATCTCGGTGACTTCGCCGGTCTCGTCATTGGTGATGGTCAGGGTTACCGCGTCGAGGCCGCGGACGAACACGATCGTCTGGCCGCCGAACCTGATCGTGCCGCTTTCCTGCGGATTGTCGCCAAAGATCGCGGACACGATCTGTGAGGACAATGCGGACAGCAAGCGGGACTGAAGCTGGCGGGCAAAAACGTCGGCTTGCGAAGAGTTGCTCGCCGAGCGGGGATCACGATAGTCATTCTGAGCGTTGGCGATCCCCAGCAAATGCGAGGAATTGAACGGGTTGCCCCCGAAAGACGGGTTGATCGGCTCGTAGGTAAGATCTTGCGCTTGCGCAGGCACGGCATACAAGGAAGCCGTCACGACAAGAGTTAACAGAGCACCGATGCGACCTACCGAACGGCTTAATCTACCTGCGCCCTGCATCTGTTGGAGACTTACGAACTCCCATCTGCAAGCTTGAGAACGCATCTGCAATCGACCTCCCTCGGCGCTATGACCGCGTTTGTCGTTCGCGTTCTTGGCTGGTTAACGGAAGGTTAAGCTCGGCGCCGAGTCGGAGGAACCCTAGTTTTAGGGTGACTTGCTAGTTTTGAGACAGAAACTTGCACCCGCTTCAATCAGGACGCTTTGTCATCCAATTTTTCAGGCGTCAGATTTCCGTACGCGGATAGGTAGGTCGTGCCTTGGAACGAAAGCCGCTCTCGGCCTCTTGATCAAAGCCAAGCAGGCCGCCGAAGGCATTCAGCGCACCACGAGGACGGCTACGGCCTGGTGTGGTGCGCACCTTATGACCCGAGCTTCAATGTGATCGCAAAGAGCTGTTCCTTCGAGGTAATGTTCAGCTTCGAATAAGCATCGCGCACAGACGTACGTACAGTCATCACAGACCTGCATAGCTGCAGCGCTACCTCGCTTACCGACAGCCCACTCAGAATGAGGCAGACCGTCTGATGCTCCGCTGGGGTAAACCCGTAGAGACTTCGAAAGTCCGGCAGATCGAAATCGAACACAAGATCCAAATGCCGCAACTCCACGGCGATGCGCCCCTCGCCGCCTGGACAACCTCTTGCCTTTAAAGCGACCGTCCCCGAACTGCTGTCCCCTCCCGCGAGAAGCATGTCTCGCCGCTGATCGTCGGCTTTAGCCGCATCGATGAACTGCTCTAATCGCAATTGATCGGAAGGTTCGTTCGCTGCGAGCCGCCCGTCTGCAAGCGCCAGAGGCCATCCGTGGCCCAAGAAGCTAGAGACCGCGGGTGAAGCCCAGAGCACTAAGCGCTCTGCATTGACGATCAGCTTGCCGACCCTCGAGTCGGAAAACGACATCTCGCCAAGCTGTGATCTACGCGTGTTAGACGAAACCGGGACAGCGCACCCATCCGCTGGCCGGTTGAAGTTGCCGATCAACACGCCTTGCGAACTTCCTTGGGCGAAGCAGGTGACGTGCTAGCGTCGCGGCTGCGAACGCCAGTCGATGCTAAAGCGCCCCCCCCCCAGGCTGTTCCAAAAGATCGCTACCCCTGAGTAAGCTGCCCATACGCTACATATGCGCACCGGACGGGTAAATGCAAATGTGCCGTACTGCACCCTCAATCAATCAGGCTACTGTATCAGGACTTACGTTATCGTTGGCGTTTAAAAGTACCCTATGTTACCCCTCCGGGCGGCGAAGAGCGGCGCAGTTTTGGTTATCCTGTGCCTTGATTCTTGTAATTCGAAGGTCAAAAAACCTTTTGAATTATGGGCTTCGCCAGCATCCTGATCCGGCTAGCCTGCGACGCACTACCGGTAAATCTATCCGAGCGGACGAGATTGTCGCCTTCGTACGTCGCGGGCAGATGGCTCGTATTCTTCTGATGTATGGCGGCGGCGATTAGGGGGCGAATCGCGTCTGGGCCAAATTGCACCGTTAGCAGCTCCTGTAAAATCCGAAGCGACGTGTCAGCTTTTTTCGGAGGCGCTTTCTTGATCGTATGCGGCGCAACCCTGTTGACCCGCAACGCTTGCAAGTACGCCAGAATGGCACGGTACTTCGCCGTGAGACTATCTTTATGCGTTGAACGATATGACAAGTCTGATAGCTGTGGGGAATGACCGCTGACCCAAAGACTGTCGACTGCCCTACGCCAATGATACGGGAGGTAAGCCTAGAACGTCTTAATGACGAACATGATAGCTCGATCTCCGTCGAAAAACCTGATGTTGGCTTTTCAATAAAGCGCTTCTATTTTGTCTACGGCACGATACTTGGCGTCTCTCGTTGGTTTCGCGCTCACCGATTGCTCCAACAGGCAATAGTCCCCGTTTCCGGGCAATGTCGATTCGTTCTAGATAACGGTGCTGAGCGTGTGTCCGTCATGCTTAAAGGTCCCACCAAGCTCTTGTTCATTGATCCGGTGGTTGGGCATGAGATGCACGACTTTCGCTAGACTGCATTCTCGGGGTCTTCGCAAGCGGGGAGTATGATGATGCGGATTATACTCGCAATTACGAGACTTTTCAGTCTAGCGCCTGGCTGAGGCGACCGGGAAACCGCAAACTTATTCTCCCCGCTGTTTCGGGCTCCCATGACTATCATCTTCATGAACAAAAAGTGGTGACTCCGCCGTGGTTATGCGACAACTTAGGCTCCTCTATCTAACGATGGCGATATTTCCCTCACCTCCTTTCGACAATCAAGCAAAGAAGCTTCGATCGGCAGCGCATTCGTTCGAGATACGCCTTAAACAGGCGAGATCTGCAGTTTCACTTAGCTCGACATGCTACTGGTACCCTTCGCCTGGATGGCGACAATCAGAGCGCGGATGTGCGGATCATCGAGCGCGTTCTCGTTCGGACGGCCCGACGCACGTATGAGTTCACCCTGTCTATGTGCGGGAGCGACGCCGTAGCTCGTCAGGGTCTTCATAACGTCGCTATGCCCGATGTTTTGGGACCAAGCTTCTAGAGCTTCCGGTTCCAAATCGAGTTTCAACGCGTACCTTACAAGCAAGTCCCGGAAGCTGAGCGGGTTGGATTAAGGCATGCCAGCCGCTTCAAAGGCCCGCCGAAATATAGCATTAATCGGCTGCATTGTGCTCCAGCCGCTTCGCAGGGAATGCGCCAGACGGCCGCGTCGTAGTTAAACTCGCCCCACTCGGCTTGGCGAAGTTCGCCCGGATGGACGAACACATGCGGTGACCGCGACAGCGCCAGCCGCGTGACTGGCATTCCGCTGTAGATGTCGATTGCCCGCAACAGCTCGCCGATCCTCGCAGGGTCGGCGAGCGCTGACAGATTATTCGTTTGCGGTGACGCGATCGCCTAGCAACAGTCCGGCTGGATCGGTCTTGGCGCGGGCGGTCACGACAGCATAGCGGAACACGCGGCTGGCGAAGGCTCGTGTCCGGCGCGCCGTCTCTAGGTTGCCTTTGGCTTCCTGCCGCCTGATGACAGTGAGCACTTCGTGCGGCTCGACCTGATCGACCGGCCGGTGTCCGATCGCGGGTTGAAGTCACTCCCTCGCCCAATGTAGCCTCGTGATCGTCGCGGGTGCGCGCTTCTCACGTCCGGCCTTGCCGATATACTCCAGTGCGACAGCACCGAGCGTCGTTCCGGCTGCCAGCTTTGCCGCCACTCGTTCGCGACGCTTCGCGGCGGCCGGACCATCTCCTGCTCCAGCCTTGACCCGTGCTTCGTCGCGAGCCTTGCGAACCGCACCTAACGTCACGACACCAAGCGATCGGTATCTGAAGTGCTTCGACGCTATAGTCGCTACCATAGTTCTCCGACACGGCTGGTCGTGCAGAACCGGTCCTCCAACCGCCGAGCAACATAGCGATGTCGTGATCGACGCGCGCCGCCCGTAACTCATCTCTGAGGTTGTAGCGGAACGAGTGAAAGGACGTGGTGACGATTGGGCACTAAACCGTAGCAGCGAACTGTAGCAACCACGCTCTGTGGACCGTCTTCCCGACGATCCCCCAGCGTTTATAGTGCCTTGGGAGAAGCTGGTGCCCGGAAGAGGACTCGAACCTCCACGCCCTTGCGAGCGCCAGCACCTGAAGCTGGTGCGTCTACCAATTCCGCCATCCGGGCACGGGGTAGGGGCGGCGCTTTGCGGGGGGAACACGCGCTTGTCAACGCGCAGCG
>DASQNO010000126.1:0-11321 GCA_035644935.1 Sphingomonadaceae bacterium | reverse complement strand
GCGTTCGGCGCGCTGCTCCACTACATCGTCATCGTCTCCGCGGTCGGCGTCGTCATCTGGATGCTCGCCTACCCGCTGGCCGTGTTCGGCGGTCGCGTACCGCTCGGCCGCTTCGCGCGCGCCGTCGCGCCCAGCCAGGCGGTGGCGATCAGCACGCAATCCTCGCTCGCCTCGCTTCCCGCCATGCTGCGCTCGTCGGAAGCGGTAGGCGTGGCGCCTGCGACCGCCGGCGTGGTCCTGCCCCTGGCGGTCGCCATCTTCCGCGCCACGGGGCCGGGCATGAATGTCGCCGTCGTGCTCTACGTCGCCCACTGGTACGGGATGGAACTGGGCCCGCTACAGATCGCCGCCGGCATTGCCGCCGCCGCGATTACGACGCTGGGCGCCGTCAGCCTGCCAGGCCAGGTCAGCTTCGTCACGTCCATTGCGCCGATCTGCCTCGCCATGGGCATCCCCATCGAACCGCTGGCGATCCTGATCGCGGTGGAAACCATCCCGGATATCTTCCGCACGGTGGGCAACGTGACGATGGACGTCGCGGTCACGGCAACGGTCGCGGAGCGCAGCGGTGGGCCTGCGGCGGAGAGTGGGCTTCTCGACACCCATGGACACGAACCGCCTGAAGTTACGCAAGGCCCATAACCTAACAGGCTCGGCAACGTCGCGAGGGGTCGCAAACCTGTTGGCAAGCTTCAGCTGCTAACCACGCGGTGATGAACGCAATCTCTCCGATCGATGCGCCCACCGCCGATCGGCGGTGGTTCGAAGCGACGAACGCCGCCAACGCATGGCGGGGACGATGTCTGAATACCTTTGCGAGAGCCGAAGCGGCGGTTAGCGAAACGCTGCTGGCGATGTCCGGTGTCGGGGGGCGTGGAAGCGGAGTGAAGCTGCCGTATTTGGTTGGGCAGAAGTTCGAAACCTTGGCGGCTGCAATCGGACCGGAAGGCCCGTTCGCGTCAGAAGGGCAGGTGGTCGCCAATACGCTGGCAGGCTTCCGCACGTACGATCATCTGCGAGCATTCCTGTGTCATGGCGACGGGAAAATAGCCCTTGATCAGCGAGGCGCCTGGTTGCTGGTGATGCGGCTACCGACATTCGGGTCGAAATTGCCCGAGCGCACCTTCTATGTAGCCTTTCAAAAAGAAGCGGATGAGCTCGCGCTTGAACTTGGAAATGCTGGCAAACGGCTAGGCCAACAGCTTTGCAAGCTACGTGCGGACCTCACGTCGAAGCCGTAGCCGACGCGGGCTGATCGACGGAACTCCCCGAAGCTTCAAGCAGCGAACACGCAACATATCGTGCGCTGTCGATGCAATGATAAAGAGGCGTTCTGTTTGTGGGCGTTCCTTCTAAAGGCAGATCGCTTCGTAGGCCGCTTCGCGAACTTACTAGGAAGCTACCGGTACGGTGATCATCGGTCGTAAGCCTTGGGCTTCTGCGTCTCGTCCAGGTTACGGTAGCGGTCGCGCAGCTTGGTCTGGCGGTTGGTGATCGGCTGTTCGATGCCGTCGATCATCACCATCGTCGGATTGGCGCTTTCCAGCGGGTCGCCGTCCCAGATGACAACATCGGCACGGCGGCCGGCGCGCAGCGAGCCGAGCTGGCCGCCGAGCCCCAGCGCTTCCGCCGGTCCCGAGCTGATCGCCGCGAACGCCTCGCCCCAGCTCATCGGCGTGCCGCCCGGCAGGCGGCCCACGGCGACCAGATTGCCCGCATATTGCGTGGCGAGCCGCACCTGGCGCGCTTCATTGTCGTTGATCATGCCGATCGACACATCGACGCCCGCCGCCTTCATGCGCGCGACGTTGCTCTGCGTCGCGGCGAGCTGCTCGAACGAGGACGGCAGGTCGTTGAGCGCCGACGCGATTACCGGGATGCGGGCGGCGGCGATCTCGCGCGCCACGGTCCAGCCTTCGCTGGCGCCGACGAACACCATGCGCAGCGCCGGGAACTCGCGGCGAAGCGCGATTGCCTGCAGGATGTCGCTGGCCCGCTCGACATGCACCATCAGGATTTGCCGGCCCTGCAGCACCGGCACCAGCGCCGCCGCGTCGAAGCGGGACAGCAGGACGTCTCGTGACCGCCGGTCCGACGACAGCAGCCGCGCATCGGGTTGCGATTCACCCGGAATTACCGCCTGATCGACGCGTCCCGGCGATGTGCCGCCGCTAATGCCGCTGTTGCGGCCCAGATCGCGCGCTTCCCGAAGCGCGTTGCGGAACAAGGCATGCGCCGACGCGCGGCTGCCGCCCGCGCTGCGCGCGCCTTGCTCGCCGAACTCCACGAATTGGAACGCGCGGGCGTAGGTGATGGGCTGCATGTCGGACCCGAGGTCGATCACCGCCCCCTGCCCGCCGAACATGCTGCGCCCCGCTTCCGGCGCGACGATCGCGCGGGTGACCCCGGCCGAACGGTTGACCGACACGGCCACCGCCAGCGGATTGATCGCGGTGGACACGTCGATTGCCGCACTGAACGGCGAGGCGTTGGCGCTGGCGTCGTTGCTGGCGTCGGTCGCGTCGACCTCGACGAGACCCACGCGGGAGAAGCCCGCGATCAGCCCGGGGGTAACGTAGTTGCCGGCGGCATCCACGCGCCGCGCATCGCCCGGGATGGAAATTCCCGTCCCCGCCGCCACGATGCGCCCGTCGCGGATCACCACCGTACCGTTCTCGATCGGCGCGGAACCGTCGCCGACAACCACGCGCGCATTGGTGATGGCCACTGTCTGTGCACTGGCCTGGAAGCCGACGAGAGCACCGACCATCGCGCAGGTGATGCCGAGCACCGCGCCGTAGCTACGGCGCCTCGAACGGACCGTCCTCACTTCACGTCTCCTTCGCCCGGCTGGCCAAGCTCGAAGTCGCTCACCGGCCGCGTGCGGGGATCGTTGGCGTCGTACATTTGTGCCCCGTCGATCCAGACGCGTTCCGGCCGCGTGTAGACGCTGAACGGATTACCGTTCCACAAGACCACGTCCGCCATCTTGCCGGGCTTCAGCGATCCCGTCTTGTCGGCAATGCCCATCGACTTGGCCGGATTGTAGCTCAGCCACGTCCATGCCGTCTCGTCGCTGATCCGGATCCCCATGCGCCGGCCGTCGGCGAGCGCCTTGGCGGCCTCCTGGTTCAAACGTTGAATGCCGTTCTCGTCGTCCGAATGCACGATCGCGCACGCGCCGCCGTTGTGCACCAGCGGAATGTTCTCGTTGATCGCGTCGTAGGACTCCATCTTGAAGCCCCACCAGTCCGCCCACATCGCCGAACAGGCGCCGTGCGCGCGCAGCAGATCGGCGATCTTGTAGCTTTCCACCGCGTGGTGGAATGCGGTGACCTTGTACCCGAACTCCCGGGCCATATCCATGATGTTGGCCATCTCGTCGGCCCGGTAGCAATGGTTGTGGACGAGGATCTCGCCCGCCAGCACGCCGCGCAGCGTGTCCATCTGCAGGTCGCGCGCCGGCGCCTCGCCCTTGCCGCTGCTGTCATACGCGTCCCACTTCCGCTTGTACTCGGCTGCCTTGGCCCAGGTCGCGCGCATCAGCGCAACGTTGCCCATGCGGCTGCCCGGCATTTGGTTGCGCGATCCGTAGACGCGCTTGGGGTTCTCGCCGCAGGCCATCTTCATGCCGTATGGCGCACCGGGGAACTTCATGCCTTGCGTCGTGCGCGCGGGTACGTTCTTGAGCGTCACCGAACGGCCGCCGAACAGATTGGCCGATCCGGGCAGGATCTGCAGCGCGGTGACGCCGCCATTGACCAGCGCGCGCGAAAAGCCCGGGTCCTGCGGCCAAACGCCATGTTCGGCCCAGACCTCGGCCCGTACGGGTCCGGTGACTTCGTTGCCGTCCTGGTGCGCCTCGACACCGGGGCTGGGATAATTGCCGAGATGACTGTGCACGTCGATGATGCCCGGCGTCACCCACTTGCCCGCGGCCTCGATTACCGTCGCGCCCACCGGGATCGCGGTGTCCGCACCCCCGATCGCCTGGACAAGGCCGTCCGCCAGCACCACGGTGCCGCCTTCGATGCGGCCGCCCTCGCCGTCGAACACGGTGGCGCCGCGGATCGCGGTCACCGTGCCCGGATAGCGCCGGTAGGTCGACGGGAACGGGTCGGCGACGAAGCCGACGCGCGCCGCCTTGGGCGTGGGAGCCGCCGCGGTCTGCGGCGGTTCCTTGGGGGCGCAGGCGAAGAGGAAGGAGGTGGCGAGAAGAAGCGGTGCGGTTCGGATCAAGTGCGTGCCTGCCCTGGCTTGAGTTCGTTCTGGGTGCGCGTTCCCGGCGCGATCGGCTCGGCCAACTGCGCCTCGCCCGCCATGGCGTGGTCGGCGTCCTGGAGCGTGTCGAGGTGCATCAGCTTCTTGATCAGCGGCGAGACGACGATGACCCCCACGCCCACCGCGATCGCGATCCAGCCGATGTTCGAGTAGACGTCGAGCACGGTCTGCTGCCCCGCGGCCTCGCCCGACGCCGCCTCGGAGCCCGTCGCCTGCGAAATCAGGCCCGCCACGAAATTGCCGGTCGCCGACGCGAAGAACCACGTACCCATGATCAGGGACGCCATGTGCGCAGGCGCCAGTCGGTTCATCGCGCTGAGGCCCACCGGCGACAGGCAGAGCTCGCCCGTCGTGTGCAGCAAGTAGATCAGGAAGATGAACAGCACTGCGGTCTTTGCGCCATCGCCGCCCAAGGCCGCGCCGGCGACGAGGACGAGAAACCCGGCGCCCAACTGGATCAGCGCCAGCCCAAACTTCGCCGGGGCGGAAGGCTCCAGCCCGCGGCGGCCCAACCACGTCCATGCGCCTGCGAAGAAGGGCGCAAGCAGCACGATGTAGATGGCGTTGATCGACTGGAACACCGAGGCCGGCACGCCGCCTCGATCGACGTGACGGTCGGTGTAGAGATTGAGCGAGGAGCCCGCCTGTTCGAACAACGCCCAAAACAGGATGGAGCCCATGATGAGGAACATGGCCGCAAAGATGCGATCGCGATCATGTGGCTCGAGCTTTATGACGGCTACAAGCAGCACATAAGCGACGAGAAGCGCGCCCACGATCATCAGAAACCAACCGACGACGTCCTGATTTTGAACCATCCACCACACGACGCCGACCGCGAGAACGCCGACGACGTAAAGCAGCCATTCGAACTTGATGCCCATCACCGGTGCGGCCAGCCGGGCCGGATCGGGTGACTCGCCGCGACCGAGCAGCAGCGGCTTGCCCCACACGAAGACGATGAGCCCAAGCAGCATGCCGACGCCGGCCGCGCCGAAGCCGTAGGACCAGCCGTAGGTTTCGCCGAGATAGCCGCAGAGCAAAGAACCCAGCGCCGCGCCGAGGTTAATCCCCATATAGAAGATCGTGTACGCGCCATCCCGGCGCACGTCGGTCCGGGGATAAAGCTGCCCGACGATCACCGAAATGTTGGCCTTGAGAAAGCCCGAACCGACGATGATGAAGGCGAGCGCCAGCCAGAAGAAGTTGAGCGCCGCGGCGTCCTGACCGCCCTGCCCTTCGAACCCCATCAGGAAGTGGCCGAACGTCAGCAGAACTGCGCCGAACAGAACCGCCTTGCGCTGGCCCAGATAGCGGTCGGCCAGATAGCCGCCCAGCACGGGCGTGATGTACACAAGCGCCGTGTAGGCGCCGTAGATCACGGACGATTTCTCGTCGGAAAACAGCCAGTGCTTGGTCAGGTAGAAGATCAGCAGTGCGCGCATGCCGTAGTAGGAGAAACGCTCCCACATTTCGGCAAAGAAGAGAACGAACAGCCCCTTGGGATGACCAAAGAACGTGCCGGCGGAATCGCCTGACACCTGGTTGTCCGGATATGTGGTGGCCACTTGCTACTCCCCATGCGCACGAGCCTGTTCCAGCTCAGGCGCTCCCGGTACGCGCCGGAAGCTTGTTGGAGCGGGAGAGTAGCGGCTGTTGGCGGCTTGCCAAGCCCCCGCCTACACCTTGCCTGCGCTCGCGGGCGCGACCACATGCCGTTGTCGTCATGCTCAACGACCGCACCACCTTGCTCACGCACCTGAGAACCCGTCGCTCCGGCCGGCCGCGTGACATGGTCGAGCCGGGACCCGACGAGGCGCAGATTGCCGAGATCATCGAGATCGCCGCCCGCGTCCCCGACCACGGCAAGCTGTTCCCCTGGCGCTTCGTCGTCGTGCCCAAGGCGCGCCGTGACGACTTCGCACGTCTTCTGAAAGAGGCGTTCGAGGGGGACGCCCCGACGACGGAGGAGCGCAAGCTGGAGGCCGTGGAACGCATCGCTCGGCAGGCGCCGGCGCTGATCGTCGTGATGTCCGCGCCTGTCGCCGGCCACAAGGTGCCCGTCTGGGAACAGGAACTGTCGGCGGGTGCCGCGTGCATGAACCTGCTCCACGCCGTGCACGCCATGGGCTTCGTGGGCGGCTGGATCAGCGGCTGGCCGGCTTATTCCGAGACCGTCCGCAACGCGTTCGGCGCCAGCCACGAGCGAATCGCGGGGCTGATGTTCATCGGCACGCCCGCGTTTCCGCTGGAGGAGCGCCCGCGTGCGGCGGCGAGCATGGTCAGTACCGTCTGGAGCGGTCTTCCCCCGGCCTAACGCTTGCGCGCGGTGCTGTATTAGGGCAGTACGACGGAACATGTCCGACGACCGCCCCGTATATCTCCGCCTGCGCGATCTGATCGCCGCGTCCATTCTCGACGGAGACTATTCCGACGGCGACCCGCTGCCGTCCGTGCGCAGCCTTGCCGCCCGTCATGGTGCCAACCCGCTGACTGTGGCCAAGGCCTACCAGACGTTTCAGGACGACGGGCTGGTCGTGGTGAAGCGCGGGGTCGGGATGTTCGTCGCCGATGGCGCCTCGCGCCGCCTGCGCGAAGCGGAACGCAGCGACTTCCTGCAGAGCCGCTGGCCGGCGATCGCCGCGCAGATCAAGCGCCTGCGGATCGAGCCCGCGGAGCTGTTTGAGGAGGCGTAGCGCCCTCTCACAGACACGGGTGGGTCTGCTCCACACCAGCCGCGCGCCCCGGGGTCGGCCGGGGCCCAGTTGTACGGGCTGTGTCACTGGACCCCGGCCTGCGCCGGGGTACCAATCGACTGCGTCTTCGCTAGCAACTGGCGTTCTTCCCGCTACGCCGCGAACGCCTCCGTCGGCAGCGCGTACAAAGTCGCCGATCCGACCAGCGCCGACTGCATCAGCCCGATCGCTTCCGGCACGATCGTCGCCAGGAACTGGTCGGCGGCAGCGATCTTCATTTCGACGAACATGCCATCCCCCTCGGACCTGGCCGCCATCGCCTGCGCGACGCCGCGCTGCCGCTCCATCAGCCAGCCCGCCACTGCGACCGACAGCATGGTGAGGAACGGGTACGATCCCGCCAGCCGATCGTCCATCGGCACCGCCTTCATCCACTCGGCGACTTCCTCGCAGGCATCGATCAGCTCACGCAGACCAGCGTCGGCCGCCTCGCCGCGCATGTCGGCGATCAGCGATGCGACCACGGCGCCGCCACCAAGGCCCAGCTTGCGGCCGACGAGATCGGCGGCCTGGATGCCGTTGGTGCCCTCGTAGATCGGCGCGATGCGGGCATCGCGCAGGTGCTGCGCCGCGCCCGTTTCCTCGACATAGCCCATGCCGCCGTGAACCTGGATTCCCAGCCCGGCGACTTCAACGCCGACATCCGTACCCCACGCCTTGGCGAGCGGCGTCAGCAGGTCCGCGCGCGCGCGCGCCTCCGCATCGCCCAAGTGCCCGCGATCAATCTGCCCGGCGGCGTAATAGAGCAGCGAGCGCGCGCCCATCGTCAACGCCTTCATGCGGAGCAGGACGCGACGCACGTCCGGGTGCTGGTTGATCGCCGCGGGCTTGCCCTCGCGCGACCCTTGCGTGCGTTCGCTAGCATAGTGCACCGCGCCTTGCGTCGCGCGTTCGGCGATCGACACGCCCTGCAGCCCCACGTTCAGCCGCGCATTGTTCATCATCGTGAACATGGCGCGCATCCCCTCGCCCTCCGCCCCGACGATGTGGCCGACGCAATCGCCCTTGTCGCCATAGCTCATGACGCAGGTGGGCGAGGCGTGAATGCCCATCTTGTGTTCGATCGAAACGCAATGGACGTCGTTGGGCGAGCCCAGCGCGCCGTCCGCTCCGACCCGGACCTTGGGAACGAGGAAGAGCGAAATGCCTCGCGTCCCCGCGGGTGCGTCGGGCAGGCGCGCGAGCACGAGGTGGACGATGTTGTCGCTTAAGTCGTGTTCGCCGAAGGTGATGTAGATCTTGACGCCCTGGATCAGGTAGCTGCCGTCGTCGCGCCGCTCCGCCCTGGTCTTCAGCGCGCCGACGTCCGATCCCGCCTGCGGTTCGGTCAGATTCATCGTCGCGGGCCATTCGCCGCTGACGATCTTGGGCAGATAGGTGCGCTGCAGTTCGGGCGAGCCGTGCTTCTGCAGCGCTTCCACCGCGCCAGCGGTCAGCATCGGGCACAGCGAGAACGCCATGTTGGCCCCACCCAGATCCTCCAGCACGACGGTGGACAGCGTGAAGGGCAGGCCTTGCCCGCCATGCTCGGGCGCTGCGCCAAGCGTACCCCAGCCCGCCTCGACATAGGCCCGGTAGGCCTCGTGAAAACCAGCCGGCATGGTCACGCGCCCGTCGGCCCAGCGCGCGCCCACCGTGTCGCCGATGCGGTTCAACGGCGCGAACTCGGACGCGGCGAACTCGGCCACGCCTTCCAGAATGGCGTCGACCGTATCCGGCGTCGCTTCGGCATAGGCGTTATGCCCCTGAAGCTCCGCCATGCGGACGACGTGATCCAGAAGGAAGCGCTGGTCGGCGGCGGGCGGGCGGAAGGACATGGGGGCGGCTCGCTGTTGCGGGAGGGATGCGCGCGCTATAGCCCGCGTCGGTGACCCCGCCAAACAACCCGCATCACACGCGCACGGTCCCCGCGAACGCCGCCGGCATGGCCGATGCCGCGGCGCTGATCGCGGCCGGGGCCTGCGTCGCGGTGCCGACTGAGACCGTCTACGGTCTCGCCGCGGACGCGACACGCGCCGACGCCGTGGCGCGGATTTTCGCGGCTAAGGGCCGGCCGGCCTTCAACCCGCTGATCGTACACGTCGCCTCGCTCGCGGATGCGGAGGCGTTCGCCCTCTTCGACGATCGTGCACGATCGCTGGCTGAGCGGTTCTGGCCGGGTCCGCTGACATTGGTGCTGCCGGCGCAGAACGGTTCGCCGATTACCGGCGCGGTCACGGCGGGTCTGCCGACGCTGGCCGTCCGCGTGCCTGCGCATCCGGTCATGCGCGCGCTGCTGGTAGCGTCCGGTCGGCCGCTCGCCGCGCCATCTGCCAATGCCAGCGGTTGCATCAGCCCGACGCGCGCCGAGCATGTCCTCGCGTCACTCGCAGGGCGGATCCCGCTGGTAATCGACGGCGGACCGACGGAAGCGGGGCTGGAATCGACAATCGTGGCGCTGACCGACGACACCCTGCGCCTGCTGCGGCCAGGACCGATCTCGGGCGAGACGCTAGGCCACACCGCGCACGAATTGCCGGACCGCATCGAGGCACCCGGACAGCTGGCCCGCCATTACCAGCCGCGAAAGCCGCTTTCGCTGAACCGCGTTCACCAGGAGGTGGATACCTGGCTGATTGGTTTTGGAACTGTGGAGGGCAACGCGAACCTTAGTTCCGCCGGCGACCTGTCGGAGGCCGCTACCCGCCTTTATGCGGCGCTGCACGACGCCGACGCCAGCGATCGCGCTCGCATTGCCGTGGCGCCCATCCCGTTTGAGGGAATCGGCGCCGCCATCAACGACCGCTTGGCCCGCGCCGCCGCGCCTTAAGCCGCGGCTTTGCTCTTGACGCGATCGGCGAAGCTCTTGCGGAACTTGCGCAGCTTGGGCGAGATCACCGCCATGCAGTAAGGATTGCTGTCACCGACACGGGCGTAATAATCGTCGTGATAATTCTCGGCCGGATACCATTTGGATAACGGCTCGAGCGTGGTGACCACCGGCTTGCCGGTTTCCTCCGCAACCCGCGCCATCGCCGCGCGCGCGGCCGCCTCCTGCTCCGGCGAGTGGGGAAAAATTGCCGATCGGTACTGGGTGCCGACGTCATTCCCCTGCCGGTTGAGCTGGCTTGGATCGTGCGTTGCAAAGAAAATGTCGAGGATATCGTCGAATGCAATAACGTCCGGGTCGAACTCGACACGCACCGCCTCAGCATGCCCCGTGTTACCACCGCACACCGCATTATACGTCGGGTCAGCGACATGCCCGCCGATATAGCCGCTGGTCGCGCTCGTCACGCCGACAACATCCTTGAACACCGCCTCCGTGCACCAGAAGCACCCGCTCGCCAAAGTCGCCGTTTCCGTTGCCATGATCGTCTCCTTCGCGGCCCAAATAGGAACGCGGACGAAGCAGTTAAACGGGCTGGGCGCTGCGAATGGCGTCCAGATACGCATCGATGACAATGCGTTCGTCATATTCGCGCTCGACCTTGGCGCGGCCCGCCGCTCCCATAAGAGCGCGTTCTTGTGGATCCAGCTTGCCCATCCGTTCCATCGCGGCCGCGAGACTATCGACATCTCGCGCCTGGCACAGAAAGCCGTTGATCCCGTCCTCAACGACTTCGCGACAGCCGGGAACGTCGGTCGCGACCAGCGGTCGTCCCATCGCCGCCGCTTCCAGCAGCACGCGCGACGTTCCCTCGCGGTAGGACGGCAAGACGATGCAATCGGCCGCGGCGATGTGCGGCCGTACGTCGGGAGACGGGCCATCGAACAGCACATCACCCGACGCTACCCAGGTTTCCACCGTCGCGCGATCGATGGCGGTGCGGTTCGCGACATCGAGGAATCCGACAATCCGGAAGGTCCAGCCCGGATGCCGCGCCTTCAGAAGCCGTGCGGCAGCGGCGTACTCAAGAACGCCCTTGTCCCGCACCATTCGGGCGATGAGCAGAAAGGTCGGCGCATCTTCGCACACACGGGCGGGAGACGGCTGGGCGGAAAACGTCGAAAGGTTGATGCCCGACCCCGGCAGGACCTGCGTTCGTCCTGCCGGCGCCAGCTTGCGCGCCCGGAAGAGCGCGTGGTCGTCTTCGTTCTGAAAGAAGACACGATGCGCGCCCGCAAGGCCAACGCGATAGAGCTTCTCGACGACCGGCGTCAGCCACGTATTGGCGATGAAGGCCGTTCCCAGGCCCGATATGTTGTTGACCGCGGGAACCTTGCACAGCCGCGCGGCGAGCGAGCCGTAGACGTTGGGCTTCACCGTATAGCCAAGAAAGCAGGCGGGGCGCTCCGCAAGAA
>DASQNO010000125.1:0-93139 GCA_035644935.1 Sphingomonadaceae bacterium | reverse complement strand
TCGCCACGTCCTGCCCGGGTGTGTTCGCCGTCGGGGACGTCCGCTCGGGCTCGGTCAAGCGGGTGGCGAGCAGCGTCGGCGAGGGATCGGTGGTGGTCAGCGCGATCTGGAGCCACGTCAATGCGCCGCCGCCCGCGTCGGTGGGGATAGGCGGTTGAACGCCTCGGCGTAACTAAGAAGGATCAACCAGAGAGGGTCAACACCCCACAGGCGGCGGGAGCGCGCGGGTGTTCATGCGTTCGCAACGGGCGGCGGTGGTACCGTGACGCGACAAGATCATGCATTCTGAAATTCCGCTTGCTCGCTCCCGGTCCGTGGACTTCGGCGGGTTGGGCGATCATCATGTCGGCATGGATGCCACTTCAGCCGCCGCTCCCTATGCTGCCGACCCGCAGGTGACCGACGAGCCCGGTTTCGTGCACGTGGTACCGGCGGCGCAAGCGCAGGCGGAGCCGCACGTCGACGCCGCGGGAGAGGGCGCGCTGCGCCGGGACCGGCTGCTTGCGTCCCTGACGCTGACGGCGGGAACGGGACTGGCGCTCGCCACGCCGTTTGCGCTGAGGGCCGGCGCTGAATTCTTCCTGCCGGTTACCGCCGCGCTCGTGATCGCGGTCGCGCTTGTGCCCGTGCTCGAATGGTTCGAACGCCGCCGCGTGCCTTCGACGCTGGCCGCGCTGACGTGCGTGATCCTGTTCCTGGCCGCCGCCAACCTGGCGATCGCGGCCATTCTCCTGCCGGCGGTGGAATGGTTCACCTTGTTGCCGGAGCGTATCGGACGGGTGAAGACGGCGCTGGCCCCGGTGCTCGACCTCTACACCAATCTGGAGCGGTTCATCGACCGGACGTTGTCCGAGTTCGGGCAAACGGCGGGGGAGGCGGCGCGGACGGTGCGGGTGGAGATGCCCAACAGTTCGCTGGACCTGATCGCGACCTCCGCTCCTTACGCCGCCATTCAGGCCTTCTTTGCGCTACTGGTTATCTTTTTCTTCCTTTCCGGCTGGACCCGGATGCGCAAGCACGCGATCGTCGGGCGGGCGAGCTTCACGGGGGCGATGACCACCGCGCGGGTGATCAGCCAGGTCGTAACCGCGACCTCCACCTATCTGGGCACGATCACGGTGATCAACCTGGCGCTGGGGCTGCTTACTGCGGCGGTGGTGTACGCGATCGGCATGCCGACGCCGCTGATGTGGGGCGGCATCGTCGCGGTGCTGAACTATGTACCGTACCTCGGGCCGATCGCGGCGGCCGTGTTGCTGGGGCTGGGCGGGCTGATGACGTTCGCTGACCCGTGGACCGCGCTGCTGCCTGCGGCGGCGTTCGCCGCGCTGCACCTGATCGAAGCCAATGCCGTGACGCCGCTGCTGGTGGGCAAGCGGCTGACGATCAACCCGTTGCTGATCCTGTTGGCCTTGAGCTTCTGGACATGGGTCTGGGGCACGACCGGCGCGCTGCTCGCCGTGCCCTTGCTCATCATCATGAAAACGGTGCTGGATGCGGCCGGTCGACCGGACATCGCCGGATTCCTGTTCGAGGACGGTACGCTGACCCACGTGCATGGGGACGACGAGGCCGCGCATCCGTCTCCTTGACAGGGTTTGGGGTCGCGTTTAGGCCGCGATCAACCCCGGATCAGCGGGTGTAGCTCAGTTGGTTAGAGCGCCGCCCTGTCACGGCGGAGGTCGCGGGTTCGAGTCCCGTCACTCGCGCCATTCCCCTAGCGGGTCTTCATCCTGATCGTTGACTGTGTGGAACGACTGCGCACGCAGTCCGTTGCCGCACTACCCGTGACGACCAAGTCGCGCGGGAAGGGACAGTAACAGGAGGAATTCATGGCTCTACGTACGGGAACTGCGATCGCGGGTGCGGTCCTACTGGCCCTGGCGCCGGCCGCGGTGCTTGCCCAGGACGCGACCACGACGGATCAGGTCGCCAGCGACGCCGATGTCGGCGACGGCAACCAGGAAAGCGGCGATGGCGGTTACTGGGGCCTGCTCGGTCTCCTCGGGCTGCTCGCGCCCCTCTTCAACAAGAAGAACGACGACGTGCACGTCAACCGTACGACGACCACGTCGAACCACTGAGGTCCACCCAGTTATCCGGCAGGTGTTTTACTTGTTGTGTTGAAGAAACCCCGGACGGCCAAGCCGTTCGGGGTTTTTCATACCCGCCAGCGGCCCAGTTCCATCCACATGAGCAGGGGCTTGAGCGGCAGGATCCAGACGGTGCCGACGAACAGGTAGAAGAGCGCCTGCATCGCCCAGTGCCAGCCGGAGATCTGGGGCGCGAAGGTGGCGACCACCACCGACCAGACGAGGACGAGCAGCAGGATGAGGCCGATGCCCGCGGGCTTGCGCCAGGATGGGTTCACACGTGGTTCCTTTCGATCCAGCGATCAGGCGTGGCGACCGCGTCAAGCGCGATGTCCCAGGGGTCGGTGGGGATCGGGTCCGACACGATCTGACAATCCCAGGCCAGCCCGATCGTGCGCGCCGCCCCGACCTGTCGCAGGTTGGCCAACGCGCGATCGTAGTGACCTTTGCCGTGCCCGATACGATTGCACGCCTGATCGGCGGCGACGAGCGGCACAAGGACGATCGTCGGGCTGACCGCAACCGCGTCGGAGCCGGGCTGCAGGACGCCCCAAGGTCCTGGCGCGACGGCCGGCCCGGCGCGGAAGATCATGTGCGCGTTGCGATCCGAGAACCAGGGGAAAGCGACGAGGTGGCCGGCGGCCCGCAGGGCCTGGACGATCGGCCCGGGGTCGATTTCGTCCCGCATCGGCGAATAGGACGCGACCGCGGCGCCCGCGGGCAGGTTGGACAAGACCCGGGAAGCGAGATGCGCTTCGAGAATGCCGCGCAGCGTCGCTTCCAAGGAGCGCGCAAAATCGCGTCGACGCGCCAATGAGGCGGTTCGCAAGTCGGTTTTGAGGTGGGGTGACGGGACCGCCGTGGCCGTGTGCATGAAAATCCTCTGACGCGCTTTACGTCAGGTGGGAGCCATTTAGTCCGGACCAGGATCCGGGCAGGGACAGCCCCCTAGGATGAAGAATAGCCTCAGGGATGTTCGTTGCTCGCACCGGGCAGTTCCCGTCAACGACCTATCTAGGCGTCCGCGACCGCTTCCTCAAGGCTTGCCGCGAGCGCTTCCATGCGAGTGGCGAGCCGTTCCAGCGCGTCGGCGACAAGGGGGTCGATTTCCGGAGCGGGGGGCGGGGGTGGCGGCGCGGGCGGACCGTCGACCAGACCGTCCGCGAGCATCAGCGAGGCGAACAGCAAGGTGCGGGATTCCGACATGTGACCGAGCGCGGCGGTGGCGGCGCGCGCCTTGGCGTCGACCAGGGCCGCGACGTCGCGCAGGCGGGCTTCCTCGCCGTCGCGGCAGGCGACCGGGTAGGCGCGCGAGGCGATGTGGATGTCGACCTCAGCCATTGCGGATCAACGTGTCGATTTCGCCCATCGCCGCTTCGACCTGACCGCGCATCGCGGCGTGGCGGGCACGAAGCGCCTCGAGTTCTGCGCTATCGCGATGCGGCTGGGGATCGGGGGTGCGGCGGGCGGCAAGTTCGATGCGGCCAAGCGCACCGTCGATGCGCTCCACCGCCGTCAGGATGCGTTCTTCAGTCATGGTGCGAACGGATAGGGGGGTTCGCGGCGAGCGGCAAGGTTGACGCTCGCCCTCCCGTTCCGCAAAGACCCGCCGCAGGGACTCGCGCCTTCTGCCCCGCGCGTCCACGCCGCCCCCGCGTCCCGCCGGAGATCAGATGCCGCCCGAACCCCGAACCATCGCCAACGCCATTCGCGCGCTGGCGATGGACGCGGTGGAGGCGGCGAACAGCGGCCATCCCGGAATGCCGATGGGCATGGCGGACGTCGCGACCGAACTGTTCACACGGCATCACAAGCACGATCCGCAAGCCCCCGATTGGCAGGACCGCGACCGTTTCGTGCTGTCCGCGGGGCACGGGTCGATGCTGATTTACGCGCTGCTCCATCTCACCGGCTACAACCGTCCGACGATGGACGACATTCGCGGCTTCCGGACGCTGGGCAGCCCCTGCGCCGGGCACCCGGAGAACTTCCTGCTGGAGGGGGTCGAGTGCACCACGGGGCCGCTGGGGCAGGGGTTTGCGATGGCGGTCGGCATGGCGATCGCCGAGCGGCATCTCAACGCCGTGTTCGGGGACGACCTGGTCGACCATCGCACCTGGGTAATCGCCGGCGACGGCTGCCTGATGGAGGGCGTCAACCATGAGGCCGCGGGGCTGGCGGGGCACCTGGGCCTAGGCCGGTTGATCGCCTTCTGGGACGACAACCGCATCACCATCGACGGCGCGACGTCGCTGTCGACAAGCGAAGACATTCCGGCGCGGTACAAAGCCTATGGCTGGCATGTCGTTCAATGCGATGGTCACGATGTGGTGAGCGTCCGCGCCGCGATCGAAGAGGCGACCGCCGATCCGCGCCCCTCGCTGATCGCGTGCCGCACGATCATCGGCTTCGGCGCGCCAACGCTGCAGGGCACGGCCAAGACGCACGGCGCGGCGCTGGGTCCGGAGGAAGTCGCGGCGACGCGCGAGGCGATCGGGTGGAGCCACGAGCCCTTCACGCTGCCGGCCGAGGTACGCGACGGCTGGCTGGAGGCGGGACGCCGGTGCGCGAGCGAGCATCGCGAATGGCGCGCGCGGCTGGAGGCGTCGCCGCACCGCGCCGAGTTCGAGCGGCGCATGGCGGGGGAGCTGCCGAACGGGTTCAACATCGATGAGTATATCGCCGGGCTGCTTGCCGACCCTCCGAAGGTCGCGACGCGGAAGTCGTCGGAGATGGCGCTGGGGGCGATCAACGCGCTGCTGCCGGAAACGATCGGGGGCTCTGCCGACCTGACCGGCTCAAACAATACGCGAAGCCCCGACCAGAAGCCGTTGAAGGCGGACGATTTCGCCGGCCGATACATCTACTACGGCATCCGTGAATTCGGCATGGCGGCGGCGATGAACGGCATGGCCTTGCATGGCGGCGTGATCCCGTACGGGGGCACGTTCCTGGTCTTCGCCGATTATTGCCGCCCCGCGATCCGCCTTTCAGCGCTGCAGGGCGCGCGCGTCATATACGTCATGACGCATGATTCGATCGGCCTGGGCGAAGACGGGCCGACGCATCAGCCGGTGGAGCATCTGGCCTCGCTGCGCGTCATTCCGAACCTGGACGTCTTCCGGCCCGCCGATGCGGTGGAGACGGCCGAGTGCTGGATGCTGGCGCTTGCCGAACGCGAGCGGCCGTCGGTGCTGGCGCTGACGCGGCAGAATGTGCGTCCGGTCCGGCTGGAGCCATCGGCGGAAAATTTGTGCGCGCGCGGAGCTTACCGGTTGCGCGGCGCGCAGGCGCCTCGCCGCGTCGTCCTGATCGCCACTGGCTCGGAGGTCGAGATCGCAATGGACGTAGCCTACCGGCTCGAGGCCGCAGGCGTCGGCGCGGACGTCGTGTCCATGCCGTGCCAGTCGCGTTTCGATGCGCAGGACGCGGGCTATCGCCAGGACGTGCTGCCCGACGCTATCCTTCGCGTGTCGATCGAAGCCGGCACGACGCTGGGCTGGGAGCGCTACACGATGCTGCACGGCTTGCGTTTCGGGCTCGACCGGTTCGGCGCGTCGGCACCGGCGCCCGACCTTTACAAACATTTCGGCCTCACCGCCGAGGCGATTGCGCCCCAGATCCTGGCGGCGCTCAACCTGGGAGCATCAGCATGACCAAAGTAGCGATCAACGGATTTGGGCGCATCGGACGCCTGGTGGCGCGGGCGATCCTGGAGCGCCCCGACTGCGGGCTTGAACTCGTCGCCATCAACGATCTGGCCGACGCCAAGTCGAACGCGATGCTGTTCAAGCGCGATAGCGTTCACGGCATCTACCCCGGCGAGGTGACAGCGGACGGCAACGACATCATTATCGACGGCAAGCGCATCCACGTCACCGCGGAGCGCGATCCGGCCAAGTTGCCGCACGCAGAGCACGGCATCGACATCGCGCTGGAATGCACGGGCTTTTTCGCGGATCGTGAGAAGGCGGGCGCGCATCTGACGGCGGGCGCCAAGCGTGTGCTGATCTCCGCTCCCGCCAAGGGCGTCGACAAGACGATCGTGTTCGGCGTCAATCACGACAGCCTGACAGTGGACGACGTTATCGTTTCTAACGCCTCGTGCACGACGAACTGCCTCGCACCCGTTGCCAAGGTCATGAACGATGTCATTGGGATCGAACGTGGATTGATGACCACGATTCACAGCTATACCAACGACCAGAAGATCCTGGACCAAATCCACCCGGATATGCGCCGCGCGCGCGCCGCCGCCATGTCGATGATCCCGACGACCACGGGCGCCGCGCGCGCCGTCGGCGAGGTGCTGCCCGAGCTCAAGGGCAAGCTCGACGGATCGGCGATCCGCGTACCAACGCCCAATGTCAGCCTGGTCGACCTGACCTTCACGCCGAAGCGTGAGACGACGCTGGCGGAGGTCAACGGCGCGTTGCGGGCGGCGGCGGAAAGCGGTCCGATGAGCGGCGTGCTCGACTACAGCGAAGAGCCGCTGGTTTCCATCGACCTCAACCACAATCCCGCGAGTTCGACGATCGACGGGCTCGAAACCGCGGTGCTGGAAGGCATGCTGGTGAGGGTCGTCAGCTGGTACGACAATGAATGGGGCTTTTCCAACCGCATGGTCGACACCGCGGGCGCGATGGCGCGGCTGATCTGAGCGGGCTGACGTCATGGCGAAGTACAAGACCCTGGACGAGATCGGCGACGTGCGCGGCAAGCGCGTGCTGGTGCGCGTCGACCTCAACGTGCCCATGGCTGACCTCAAAGTCACGGACGACACGCGCTTCCGGGCGACCGTGCCTACCGTGACCGAGTTGTCGGACAAGGGCGCGATCGTGCTGCTGCTCGCGCATTTCGGCCGGCCCAAGGGCGTGCGGACGCCGGATCAGAGCCTAGCTCTGCTGACAATCGCTTACGGGCATGTGCTCGGACGGCAGGTAAGGTTCGTGGACGATTGCGCGGGGCCGGGTGCCGCCGAGGCCGTCGCCAAGATGCAGCCGGGCGAAGTGGCGATGCTGGAGAACACGCGCTTTCACGCGGGCGAGGAGAAGAACGATCCCGCGCTCGCGGCGGAGATGGCCGCGCTGGGCGACCTCTACGTTAACGACGCCTTTTCCGCGGCGCACCGCGCGCATGCCTCGACCGAGGGGCTGGCCCGGCTGCTGCCGGCTTTTGCCGGGCGCGCCATGGAAGCGGAATTGGGAGCTTTGGAGAAGGCGCTCGGCAGCCCCGAGCGGCCGGTCGCCGCAGTGGTTGGCGGCGCAAAGGTGTCTACCAAGCTCGATGTGCTGACGCATCTGGTCGCCAAGGTCGACCACCTGATCATAGGCGGCGGCATGGCGAACACGTTCCTGGCCGCGCGCGGCGTTCCTGTCGGCAAGTCGCTGTGCGAGCACGATCTCGCCGCGACCGCGCTCGGCATATTGGAGGCGGCGGAGCGCGCGAACTGCACTATGCATTTGCCCTATGACGTCGTGGTCGCCCGCGAATTCGCCCCGCACCCGGCGAGCCTTCGCACCTGCAACGTCCACGAGGTTGGACCCGACGAGATGATCCTGGACGTCGGCCCGGCGGCGACCGAGGCGCTGGCGGACGTTCTGAAGACCTGCCGGACGCTGGTCTGGAACGGGCCGATGGGTGCCTTCGAGACGCCGCCGTTCGACGCCGCCACTGTGGCGCTGGCACGCACCGCCGCGGCGCTGACGCAGGGCGGTAGCCTGGTGTCCGTGGCCGGGGGCGGCGACACGGTCGCGGCCTTGAACGCGGCCGGCGTCGCGGACGATCTCACCTTTGTCTCAACGGCCGGCGGCGCGTTCCTCGAATGGATGGAGGGCAAGACCCTCCCCGGTGTCGCGGCTCTCCATCAAGCCGCCAACTCTAACGAACAGGAACGTCGATGAACGACCAAGACATGCTGGCCAAGATCCACGATGGCAAAGGCTTCGTCGCCGCGCTCGACCAAAGCGGCGGTTCCACGCCCAAGGCGCTTGGCGGCTACGGCGTCGCCAGCGACGCTTGGTGCTCGGAAGAGGAAATGTACGGCTTGATCCACGACATGCGCGTGCGGATCATCGGTTCGCCGGCGTTCAGCGGCGACAAGGTGATCGGCGCCATCCTGTTCGAACGCACGATGGACGGGCACGCCGACGGCAAGCCCGTGCCGCAGGCGCTCCGCGACAAGGGGGTCGTGCCCTTCATCAAGATCGACAAGGGGTTGGAGGCCGAGGAGCAGGGCGTCCAGCTGATGAAGCCGATGCCAGACCTCGACGCGCTGCTCAGCCGATCGCGTGCGCACGGCGTGTTTGGCACCAAGGAGCGGTCGGTGATCAACCTTGCCAACCGCGAGGGCATCGCCGCGATCGTGCGCCAGCAGTTCGAGGTTGCGCGGCAGGTGCTCGGCGCCGGGCTGATGCCGATCATCGAACCCGAGGTGAACATCAGGAGCGCCGAGCGCGCCGAGGCCGACGGGATCCTGCTGGACGAACTGACGAAGGCGCTGGACGCCATGCCCGGCGACGCCAAGGTCATGCTAAAGCTTTCGCTTCCCGCCAAGCCGGGCCTGTTCACGCCGCTTACCAATCACCCACGCGTCTTACGCGTCGTCGCCCTTTCGGGTGGCTTCGCGCGGCCCGAGGCTTGTTCCGAACTCGCCAAGAATCCCGGCGTGATCGCCAGTTTTTCTCGCGCGCTGCTGGAGGATCTGCGTCACGGCATGAGCGAGGCGGAATTCGACGAGGCGCTCGGCGAGGCAGTGGACGCTATCTTTGAGGCGTCGACGGTCAAGAGCTGACGTGGATCCGCTCGACCCACAATTCGCGGCGGCGTTCGAGCGGGAGCGGCGGCCGGCGTGCCAGCTTTATCTCGTGTCGCCGGAGGGTATCGGACCGGAGTTCGCATCCAGTCTGAGACAGGCGCTGGCGGGCGGGCCGGTGGCGGCGTTTCAGTTGCGGCTCAAGGGGGTACCCGACGAGCATATAATCGCGACCGCGGAGGCGCTGATGCCGCTGTGCGCGGAGCATGACGTCGCGTTTCTGCTCAACGATCGCATGGATCTGGCGGCCAAGCTGGGATGCGACGGCGTGCATCTGGGGCAAAGCGACGGCGATCCGGCCGCGGCGCGCACGCTGCTGGGGCCGCAGGCGCAAATCGGGCGAACGTGCCACGACAGCCGTCACCTTGCGATGGAGGCGGGGGAAGCCGGGGCGGATTACGTCGCGTTCGGCGCCTTCTACCCGACGAGCACGCACACGACGCAGTACCGGCCCGATCCGTCGATCCTGTCCTGGTGGGCGACGCTGTCCGGCATTCCAAGCGTCGCGATCGGCGGCATCACGCCGGCCAACGCGCCGCCGCTGATCGAGGCGGGCGCCGACTTCATCGCGGCCGTAAGCGCGGTGTGGGCGCACCCGCAAGGGCCGGAGGCTGCGGTGCGCGAGTTCGCGGCGGTGCTAGGGGTCTAGCGGCTTTACCAGCCGGCGCAGGGCCAGCGCGTCGGCGATCGCGTCGGCGTGGATATCGTTGTTGAAATAGGCCCAGACCTGGCGGCCGCCGTGAGCTTCCTTCGCTATCCAGTCCGCCCAACTGCGCAGTACGTCATCATCGTAGCGGCCCCAGTATTTGCCGCCGGAGCCGTGGAAGCGGACATAGGCGAGGGGGCCGGTGGCGACGCGCGGGACCGACATGCCGATCATGTCGTGGGTGCAGAAGGCGAGCCCGAGCGCGTCCAGCAAGGCGAGCGCGTCCGGGTCCATCCAGCTCGGCTCGCGAAACTCTAGGACGTGCATGATGTCGCGGGGGAGGATGGCCGCGAATTCACGCAGCCGGTCGCCGTTGAAGCGCCAACGCGGCGGCAGCTGGTAGAGAATGGGCCCGAGGGTTTCGCCGAGCGCGCGGGCGCGGCCGATGAAGTCGGCGAGCGGCTCGCCGATATCCCTGAGCTTCTTGTTGTGCGTCAGGAATCTGTTCGCCTTGACCGCGTAGCGGAAACCCGGCGGCGCCTGATCCCGCCATTTGGCGAAGGTGGAAGCTTCGGGCACACGGTAGAAGCTGTTGTTGATCTCCACCGTCGCGAACACGCCGGCATAGTGGCCGAACCAGCGGGTGGCGGGCAGCCCGTCGGGGTAGAAGGCGCGGCGCCAGTGGCGGTAATTCCACCCCGAACAGCCAATGCGAATAGGCGCCATGGAAATATCTCGCCTCAGTCTCGTTTGGCCCCCGAACCGAACGGAGCGTATTTCCCATGTATCAGAAGTCCAAGTCCGTCACTGTCCTGCTTGCCGCCGGGGGCATTGCCGTCGCGGGCGCCGCGATCGCCCAGAATGCCCAACCCGCGCAGAATGCGCAGCCCACACGCAATGCGCAGCCCGGCGCAGCACCGGCGCAGCCCGCGCGCTGGGCCGCGCCCGGCACGCCGGGATCGCCGATCGACGGCACGATCTTTCACGCGCAGGTGCTGCTCGATCAGGCGGGCTTCTCGCCGGGCCCGATCGACGGCAAGCCGGGCATCTCGCTCGACGACGCGGTGACGGGCTTCCAGAAGTCGCGTGGCCTGCCCGTCACGGGCAAGCTCGACGGCCCGACGAGGATGGCGCTGCTGCAGAACCGCGCGCCGTCGACGCGCATGCTGCGCGTGACACCCGAGGACATGGAAGGCCCGTTCGTCAATCCGTTCCCGGAGAAGGCGGAGGACAAGGCCAAGCTCAAGTTCCTGGCCTATCGCTCGCCCATCGAGAAGCTGGCGGAGAAATTCCACACGACGCCGCGGACGCTGGCGGCGCTCAACCGCCCGGACGCGCAACTGCGCGCGGGCGCCGTGCTGCGCTTTCCCAACGTACTACCCTCTTCGCGTCAGTATGGCGGCCTTAAGCCCGAGCACGCCAGACTTTTCAGCGACCTCAACGTCGACGCGAACCAGCCGCAGGGCGATCGCGTCGTAGTCGACAAGTCGGACCGCGTCCTGCAGGTCTTCGACGGCGACCGGCTGATCGCGCAGTTCCCCGTGTCTATGGGAAGCAAGCGCGACCCATTGCCGCTGGGCACGTGGAAGATCACGACGTTTGCCTATCTGCCGCCGTTCAACTTCCAGCCGGACCTGCTGTGGTACGTTTCGAAGGACGAAAAGGCGCAGAAGCTCCCCCCCGGTCCCAACGGCCCGGTGGGCGTCGCCTGGCTGGACATCACGAAGGAGCATTACGGCATCCACGGCACGCCCGAGCCGCAGACGCTGGGCCGCGCGGAGAGCGCCGGCTGCATTCGCATGGCGAACTGGGACGTGCTCAGGCTGAGCCGCATGATCAAGGCTGGTACGGAGGCGGTATTCCAAGCATAAGTTAACCCGTCGGCACTATCCCCGATGGAGGATGGCATGGGACGGGTATTTACGATCGTGAGCACGGCGGTGATCTCCGCCGCGATCACCAGCGCGTTTTGGCTGCTGGCGTTCAACAGCGGTGACGGCGAAGCCCGGCGCGACACCATCGTGAAGCCGGTACCTAGCGGTACCGCGGTTGAGATCGCGGACGCGGTTGAAGTCGGACCGGCGGGGATGGTGATCCCGGTTGTCGGCGTGAAGCCGTCGCAGATTGCCGACACGTTCACGCATGCGCGTGCCGGCGGCGCGCGCGTGCATGACGCCATCGACATCATGGCGCCGGCAGGAACGCCGGTGGTCGCCGCGGCGCCCGGAAGACTGGAGAAGCTTTTCTATTCCAAGGGCGGCGGCGGGGTCACCGCCTATGTCCGCTCGCTCGACGGCAAATGGAGCTACTACTACGCGCACCTGCAGGACTATGCCCCCGGACTGAAGGAAGGCATGACGATCCGCCGTGGACAGATGCTGGGCCGGGTCGGCTACACCGGGAACGCCAACCCGGCGGGGCCGCATCTGCACTTCGCGGTGAACCGGATGAACCCGGGCGAAAGCTTTTGGAAGGGTAGCCCGGTCAATCCGTATCCCCTACTGGTGGGCAGATAGACGCTTCGAATATTCGAAAGTACGTCGATCCGATGCCGGCTCTCTGAGGACGACGGCGCTTCATCAGCGTGTAGGCGCGTCGACGACGTGCGGCCACAGTAACGTCGCAGATAGCGCGTCCGTAAACGACAGAAAGCTATGCCGAAGGGTACGGCAGTCGCTACCGCACTCTCGCGCGCGCACCTCGCAACTCCACCTGCACCGTGCACACGGCCGGGCACGTCCAAATCCAGACGCAGCAGCTTCGACGCTATCGAGGTTTGCGCCTGCTTCGATTTCACCGCCGCCTTGGCGAGTGACTCCGCAACCTACCTTCTCGGGAAGATCACGGCTTTGAAGCAGCTTGGAGCTTTCGTCGTGATCGTAGGCGTTGAAGCACTGGCCCGGTGAAGCAGGATCAGAATATGACAACTGAATGCAAAGGCTATGCCTCACATTGCCGCTGTTCCTGTTTGCGACTCCGCTTCCAGACGCGCTCGCCTCTGAGATATTCGGCGGTGTGCTGGCTCACGACGTGAAGACCCCTTTCACGCTCGGGGGATTCGAGCGCGGATCGGACCTGCAGGTCGGATGGCGCGGCAATCGAATGAGTGCCCTGAGCCTGATCGGCGCACCTTCGCCACATGTATTCGGATCCCTGAGCACATCGGGAGACACCAACTTCGTCGCGGCGGGGATCGGGTGGAGGATCGGCGGCGACGTTTATGTGCGACCCGGGATCGGCCTTGCGGTTCACGATCGCAGAAGTCTGACCGTGGGTGAAGACGGTTTTCGCCGCGATTTGGGGTCGCGGGTGCTGTTCGCGCCGGAGATCGGCTTCGGCTATCAGGTAACCGACGGGTTCTCGGTCGAAGCCAGTTAGGTGCATATCAGCCAAGCCCAGCTCTTCAGCGGTCAAAACCCTGGAATGGACAGCATCGGCGTGCGCCTGAACTACAAGCTGCGCTGACGCGGTCGCCCAAGTATACTCGCTTCCGCCGAACAGCTAAGCGGCCACATAGCGGCCATGCTGTAGCCAAGGACTTTCCACCTGCCTGAACGAAGATTGTAGTGACCTGATTGTCGATGAGCGGCTAAAAAATGGGGCCTGGCCCGTCTCAGTCCCCCGCCTTACGGACAGTGATCGTTGGAACCTCTAGCGTGGTTTTCTTATTCTCAACCGTGACCGTCGGCACAGCGACACTTGCGTCTTTGGTTCCGACCTTAACCTTGGCTGTACTCACGTCAAAAGACGGCAACTGGCCACCCTTGGCATCGACTTTAATGGAAGGCAGCCTCGCCCCTTTTTGTTGATCGATGTCGACGACTCCAAGGACCAAGGCGGCGATTGCAGCGAGCGTTACAAGGATGGCTAACACGATTAGCGGTCGCAACCTGCTGGCGCTTCGTCGTTCCACATTCATGACATGCCTCCCAGGCTCAATCCGCTTGGCGGGACTCCCCATGTCCCCGTATCGAGAAACCGGAGCCTTTTGTTACATTGCGAATCCTATTCAGGAGGCGATCATTCAAGACGCCGGAGGGCTGCATAGGACTGCCATCCTAATAACTATGGCCGAGCGCCATAGATCACGGATCGCGGCGCGAGCGCGGCTCGGTGCAAACTCGATCTAGGACCTGTGCGGGATTGAACAGGAACGACGGGCGGATCTCCGAAATCGGTGAGAAGCGGACCCTTTGCCGTTTTCTAGGCGTCATTCGGCCGTCCAGCTTTCCCAAGCGGTTCGCCCTGACACGGTCACAACGGCATGTTATCCTTTCGATCATGCTCGCGCAGTTCCTGACCCCGGAGTACCTGCCTTTCGCGATCGCCTCTGTCGTCATGCTCGGCATCGGCTTGATCGAAGCCATCGGTTTGGGTTTCGGCCACCTCGATTTCGAAAGTAGCGCCGGAGCGGACGCGCATGGCGGGCTGCTCAATTGGCTGGGACTTAGCGGCGAGTTGCCGGTCCTAATTTGGCTTACGTCGCTTCTCGGCTGCTTCACGCTGGCGGGGGTCGCCATTCAGCAGGGTGCCACCGCGCTGCTCGGAGCGCCGTTCGGTGCGGGTCTGGCCGTAGCCGGCGCATCAGTGGTTGGCCTTGTCTTGAACACGCTTGCCGCAAACGGCCTCGCCAGGATCATGCCCGGGTTCGAGACAACTGCGATCGGAACGGACGACCTGTTGCGCCGCCGAGGCACCATCTTGGAAGGCACCGCGCGGCGAGGCTCGCCTGCGCGCGCAAAGATCGTCGACGAGCACGGGCAGGCGCATTTCGTGATGGTCGAGCGGCACGATGACGCCGGCGCGATCGTGTCAGGCGAGACCGCGCTGCTCGTCAGGCGCGAAGGAAAGCTCTTCTTCGCGATGCCGGACAGCCACGCGAGCTTGAGATCGATCTGATGAACACAATCGTCACCCGGGGGAGGGCTCCATGCCTGCATCGCTACTGAACATCCTGATCTACGCAGGCATAGTGCTCTTCGCGCTGGCCGTGATCGGCCTCGTCCTGACGCGCCTTTATCGCCGGGCGACCAAGGACGTGGCGCTGATCCGCACCGGGTTTGGGGGCGAGAAGGTGGTGCTCAACGGCGGCATCATGATCATTCCGGTGCTGCATGAGCTGATGCAGGTGCGGCTGACGACCGTGAAGCTGGAGGTTTCGCGCCTGAACAAGGACGCGCTGATTACGCTGGATAAGCTGCGCGTCGACGTCGTTGGGCTGTTCCACATCAAGGTCAAGCCGGATGCGGAGTCGATCGCCGCGGCGGCACAGACGCTGGGCGACTCCGTCAACAGTCCGGATGCCGTGAAGTCTTTGCTCGACGGCAAGCTCGTGTCCGCGTTGCGTTCGGTCGCGGCCACGATGACGATGGAGCATCTCCACGCCAATCGCGCCGACTTCATCCAGCGGCGGAGCAGGCGCGCCTGACGCAGGAGCAGACCCTGTCTGCTCGTCGCGCCGAACAGGCCACCGCGATCGCGACGGCGGAGGCGGAGCAGACCCGTCTTGCGGAGATTGCGCGCATCACGGCGGAACAGGCGCAAACCGTGGCGCAGACCGAAGCAGACAAGATCATCCAGACCGCGACGATCGCGCGCGATGGCGCCGTGCAGACGGCGACGATCGAGCGCGACCGGACGATCGAGATCGCGCGCATCACCACCGCCGTGCAGACGGCCCAGAAGTCGGAGGAAGAGTCCACCGCGACTGCGGCCGCGAACGAGGCGCGCGCGCTGGCGGTGCGGGCGGAGGAAAGCGTCGCCACCGCCAAGGCGACGGAGATCGCCAACCGCAACAAGAATGTCGGGGTGATCGCAGCAACTCAGCGCGCGCAGGAGGAGGCGGTCGGCATCACGGTTGCCGCGTCGGCGGAGAAGGAGGCCGCGGAGGCCCGCGCGAGCGCGCTGCGGACGGAAGCCACCGCCGAAGCGGACGCCGAGAAGGCGCGGGCCGAGGGGCGCGAGGCGGCATTTAAGGTCGACGCGGCCGGTCAGGCCTCGATCAACGAGGCAACCAACATCCTCAACAATGCGCAGACATCGCTGCTGGTGCGCAGGGCGATGCTTGAAGCGCTGCCCGCGATCATCTCCGCAGCGAGCAAGCCGATGGAGAATACCGACCGGATCAGCATTTTGGACGCGCGGGGTCTTCACGGAGACGGATCAGGAGGGGATGCGATGCGTGCCGGTGGTCAGACCAACCTGGCCGACGCGGCGGTTGCCGCTGCGATGCGCTACCGGGTCGGCGGTCCGCTGATAGATGGCTTGATGGCCGAGCTTGGAATGACGGGTGATTCGTTGAACGGCATGCTCGCAGGGAGCGGTGAAAAAACAGGAACGGTATCGAAAGTCGGTGCAAACGCAGGCGCGCTGCCAACGACGCCGCAAAGCACCCCCGCGAATGGCGCCGGCGAGCATGGGACGGACCAAGCGATCGTACATTCTTGAGCCGGTCTAGGCTGCATCGACGGAGAATGCGGTCTCCCGGTTCTTATGCTGGGCCGCAGCGTTCGCAGGCATCGACTTCCAGCGTCAAGCCGCGGCGCCGGTTTACTTCGCCCGTGCGACCGGTCGCAATGTGAAGCCGGTGATCTTTGTTCCGTACGCGCATTCGAACGAGCGGCGTTGCTGCGCGTCCTCGACCGTGCCCCAGACGATGATCTTGCCGGGCGTGCGCCGTTCGATGTCGATGATTGTGACGGTGCCCATCGGCGCGGCGCGGTTGCCGCAGGCCCTGACTGCCTCCGGTTCCATGTTGGCGTTGTTCTGCGGTTCGCCGCGCACCCCGCGAACGGCGGCGCCGACCGCGCCGGCGGCTAGGCCCGCCACGCACCCGCCGAGGCTGAGCGCGGCCGTCAGCAGTAACAAAGCTTTGTTCATCGTTTTCATGGAGAGAGTCGTACTCCCGAACGCGGGTCAGGAGAAGCGCCGGGGAAGGTGTGCCGAACGACGACGGGGCGCACCTGCAACCCCGCCGCCTGCACAGGATCAAGATACGTAACGAGCGCTCTCAATCGCGGACATATTAACACAGGTTAGATTGGGGCGCAAGCGGTTGTTGTTGCGCCAAGTCCGCCGCCCGCCCCGGCTTTCGCGAGCGGGGCGATGTTGCTAGGAGCGTGCATCCTCTCCCTCCATTCGAGACCCACATGAAAATCAGCGGCGTGGACATTCGTCCCGGCAACATCATCGAGTATGAAAGCGGCATCTGGCGCGCGGTGAAGATCCAGCACACGCAGCCGGGCAAGGGCGGCGCGTACATGCAGGTCGAGATGAAGAACTTGATCGACGGGCGCAAGAACAACGTCCGCTTCCGGTCCGCCGAGACGGTGGAGAAGGTCCGGCTGGACACCAAGGACTTCCAGTTCCTGTTCGCCGACGGCGAGCAGCTGACGTTCATGGACAAGGAAAGCTACGAGCAGGTGAGCCTTTCCAAGGACCTGCTGGGCGACGCCGCGGCGTTCCTGACGGACGGTATGGACGTGGTGATGGAGCTTTGGGAAGAGCGGCCGATTTCAGTGCAGCTGCCCGACACGATCGAGGCGACGATCCGCGAGGCCGACGCGGTGATCAAGGGGCAGACGGCGTCGTCCAGCTACAAGCCGGCGATCCTGGAGAACGGCGTGCGCGTGATGGTGCCGCCGCATATCGGCGCGGGAACGCGGATCGTGGTGGACGTGTATGCGCAGGAATATGTCCGGCGGGCGGAATAGCCGTGTGAAGCCCCTCCCTTTCAAGGGAGGGGTTGGGGTGGGTGCGAGCGCAGCGAGCGCCTTCCTCTTTTCTGAACCAATGCGACGAAGCCGGCGTCGGGCCGGCTTCGTCGACCCACCCCTGGCCCCTCCCTTGAAAGGGAGGGGGAGATAGTATGGCAACGCATTCCGGCCTTATCACCATCATGCAAAAGGCGGCGCGAAAGGCGGCGCCGGCGCTCCGGCGCGACTTCAACGAGGTCGAGCAGCTGCAGGTCAGCCGCAAGGGGCCGGCGGACTTCGTCTCCGTCGCCGACAAGCGCGCCGAGCAGACGATCTATGACGAGCTGAAGCACGCGCGTCCGGGCTGGGGCTTCGTGCTGGAGGAGGGCGGCGAGATCGCGGGCGAGGGGGGCAAGCCGCGCTGGATTGTCGATCCGCTCGACGGCACGACCAACTTCCTTCACGGAATTCCGCACTTCTCGATATCGATCGCGGTGCAGGAGCCGGACGCGTCCGGCGGCTGGGGCGCGATCACGCAATCGCTGGTTTATCAGCCCCTTACGGACGAAAGCTTCTGGGCGGAGCGAGGACGCGGAGCGTGGCTGCACGACCGCCGGCTGCGCGTGTCGGCGAGGCGGGACTTGGGTGATGCGCTGATCGCCACGGGCATTCCGTGGAAGGGACATGGCGACCTGGCGCGCTACGGCAAGATCCTGGACGCGATCTCGCCGGAGGTCGCGGGCATCCGCCGCTTCGGGTCGGCGGCGCTGGACCTCGCCTGGGTCGCCGCCGGGCGGTTCGACGGCTATTTCGAGGAAGACGTCAACCTGTACGACGCGGCGGCCGGACTGCTGCTGGTGCGGGAGGCGGGAGGCTATGTCAGTGACTATCGCGGCGGCGATCGGATGTTCGAGCGCGGCGAGTATCTGGCGGCGGCGGACGGGCTGCATTCCAAGCTGCTGAAACTGGTGGGCGGCGCGTTGCGGGCGTGATCGTCGTCCCGGCGTAGGCCGGGACCCAAGCACACGAATTATCCGGATACTTCCCGCTATTGGGTCCCGGCGTTCGCCGGGATGACGGCGAAGGTTTGCGGCGTGTCTTCCACGCCATCCCGCCTTGTTCTCCCTCTCTCTGAAGCCTAGATGCTGCTCACATGACCGCCGCTGCTGCCGAGTATCTTCCCATCCTGTTGTTTCTCGGCGTGGCGCTGGCGCTGTCGTCGGCGTTCGTGCTGCTGCCGATGGGCGTGGCGCGGCTGACGGGGACGCACAATCCGACGCCTGAGAAGCTGTCCGAATATGAGTGCGGGTTCCCCGCGTTCGAGGACAGTCGATCGCAATTCGACGTGCGGTTCTACCTAGTCGCGATCCTGTTCATCATCTTCGACCTGGAAGCCGCGTTCCTGTTCCCGTGGGCGGTCAGCCTGGGCGAGATCGGCATCGCGGGCTGGGCGGCGATGATGGTGTTCCTCGCCGAACTGACGATCGGCTATATCTACGCCTGGAAGGTCGGAGCGCTCGAATGGGAGTGATGTTGTCCCCCGCGGAGAACCCGCATCCGTCCGAGGCGGAGATCGCGCGCGGGCTGATCCAGCCCGACGCCGCGGGGTTCCTGCAGCTGCAGAACGAGGTCAACGACAAGGGCTTCCTGGTCACTTCGACCGAGGACCTGTTCACCTGGGCGCGCACGGGTTCGCTGTGGTGGATGACGTTCGGGCTGGCGTGCTGCGCGGTGGAGATGATCCACGTCAACATGCCGCGCTACGATCTGGAGCGCTTCGGCGTCGCCCCGCGCGCATCCCCGCGCCAGTCGGACGTGATGATCGTCGCGGGGACGCTGTGCAACAAGATGGCGCCGGCACTTCGCAAGGTCTACGACCAGATGTCGGAGCCGCGCTACGTCATCTCAATGGGCTCGTGCGCCAACGGCGGCGGCTATTATCACTACAGCTATTCGGTGGTGCGCGGCTGCGACCGCATCGTGCCCGTGGACATCTACGTGCCCGGCTGCCCGCCGACCGCAGAGGCGCTGCTGTACGGCATCATGCAATTGCAGCGGAAGATCCGCCGCGTCGGCACGTTCGTCCGGTGACTGGCGCACTTTGCAATCACGGCGAATATCGTTCGTCCCGAGTGCAAACGAGGGGCGCGGTTTCGCTGGTGGCTCAGCGCCCCTCGTTTGCACTCGGGACGAACGCGGAGGTGGTATGACGATTTCCGCACCCCGCTACGCTTCCAACGAAGGCGTGATCGACGCCGTGCGCCCCGCGCTCGGTGCGGCGGTGCTCGATGCTGTCGAACTCGTCGGCGAGGTCACGCTGACGGTCGCGCGCGAGAGCATCGTCGAGGTGTGCCGAACGCTGCGCGACGCGTTCGCCTACCAGCAGCTGATGGAGATCGCAGGGGTCGACTATCCGGAGCGCGAGGAGCGGTTCGAGGTCGTCTATCACCTGCTGTCGCTGACGAAGAACCACCGTATTCGCGTCAAGCTGAGCACGGACGAGACCAAGCCGGTGCCGTCGGTCACGGGACTCTGGCCCGTCGCCGGCTGGCTGGAGCGCGAGACGTTCGACATGTACGGCGTGCTGTTCGACGGCAATCCGGACCTGCGGCGCATCCTGACCGACTACGGCTTTCGCGGGCACCCGTTCCGCAAGGATTTCCCGCTGACCGGCTATACCGAGATGCGCTATTCCGAAGAGCATAAGCGCGTGATCTACGAACCCGTGAGCCTGGCGCAGGATTTCCGGGCGTTCGACTTCCTGTCGCCCTGGGAGGGCGCGGAGTACCGCCTGCCGGGCGAGGACGGCGTGCAGCCGCAGGCGCCGGGCGCCTTTACGCCCGCCAAGGCGGACGAGATCAAGAAGGACGAGCCCAAGGCGGGCGGGGACAAGACATGAGCTTGGCGATCGACGAAATGCTGGGCAATGCCGACGCCGCCGACCCGACCAAGGGCGACGTCGAGATTCAGAACTACACGATCAACTTCGGACCGCAGCATCCGTCCGCGCACGGCGTGCTGCGCCTGGTGATGGAGCTGGACGGCGAGACGGTGGAACGGATCGATCCGCATGTCGGCCTGCTGCACCGCGGCACCGAGAAGTTCATCGAGTACAAGCCGTATCTGCTGTCGATCCCCTATTTCGACCGGCTCGATTACTGCAGCCCCATGTGCATGGAGCACAGCTATGTGCTCGCGATCGAGAAGCTGCTCGGGCTCGAAGTGCCGTTGCGCGCGCAGTATATCCGCGTGTTCTGCGCGGAGCTGACCCGCATCAAGAACCACATGCTGAACCTGGGTTCGCACGTCATGGACGTCGGCGCGATGACGCCGAACCTGTGGCTGTTCGAGATCCGCGAAGACATCATGAACTTCTACGAGCGGATCAGCGGCGCGCGCATGCACGCGAACTACTTCCGCCCGGGCGGGGTGCATCAGGATATTCCGTTGAAGACGCTGGCCGATATCGGCGACTGGCTCGACACCTTTCCCAAGCTGTTCGAGGACGCGATCAGCCTGGTAGCGGACAACCGCATCTTCAAGCAGCGCAACGTCGACATCGCCAAGGTCGGGCGCGATGACGCGATCGCGTGGGGCTTTTCCGGCCCGATGATCCGCGCCGCCGGCCTGCCGTGGGATCTGCGCAAGTCGCAGCCTTATGAGGTCTACGACCGGCTCGACTTCGACATTCCGGTGGGTACGAACAGCGACTGCTACGACCGCTTCATGGTGCGGGTGGAGGAAGTGCGGCAGTCGGCGCGCATCATCCGGCAGTGCCTCGACCAGATGCCCGAAGGGCCGATCTCGTCGATGGACCGCAAGGTCGTGCCGCCCAAGCGCGCCGAGATGAAGCAGTCGATGGAAGCGCTGATCCACCACTTCAAGCTCTACACCGAGGGCTTCCACGTGCCCGCGGGTGAGGTCTATGTCGCGACCGAAAGCCCCAAGGGCGAGTTCGGCGTCTACCTCGTCGCCGACGGCACCAACAAGCCGTACCGCTGCAAGATCAGGCCCACGGCGTTCAGCCATCTCCAGGCGATGGACTTCATGATGAAGGGCCACATGCTTGCGGACACGACGGCGGTGCTGGGCGCGATCGATGTGGTGTTCGGCGAGTGTGATCGGTGAGCGTTATCGGAACAGCTTTCGGTGTGGCGGCATTCCTTGTCTTTGTAGCTTTGCAGGGCGCGGTTGTTTTCCTAACAGCGTATGGGTTAGTTCGACTTCTAAAGTCCTATCGCGCGACTACTAAACTGGCCACGATGGCGGTGTCGTATGCCGCTTGGGTCGCATTCACCTTTTGGGGCTACGTACAATTAGGCGGCGATGGCGGGTTGATGGACGGCTTCGGAATGGTACTGGGCCTTTGCTTCTTCGCCTTCGTCAGCTCAGCTTTATATGCGCTTGTTTGGATCTTCCGATCGAAGCGTGCGCGGGTAGCTTCCAATGGCTGACATGGCCCTCCCGCACGACGACGAGGATGTGCGCGCCCGCTGGTCCGGGTTCGCCTGGACCGAGGAGAACGCGCGCCAGGCGGAGGTCGTGATCTTGCGCTACCCGCCGGGGCGGCAGCATAGCGATAGTCCCGCTGCCTGGCGCTTGTGCTATGACTTCGGCTGGAGGTAGCCGATGAGCGAGAACGTCACCAACGAACTGCTGTTTGAGACGCTCAAGAAGATGCAGGGCTCGTTGTCGGGAATCCACCTGAAGCTCGGCGATATCGAGGGCCGCCTTGCGGCGCTCGAAGAAGCGACTTCGAGCATGTCCGTGCGCATTGCTTCCGCTGAAGTCACCGTCTCAGGGACGCACAAACGCATCGACCGGTTGGATCATCGCCTCGACCGGCTCGAGACGCGTTTGGGGCTGATCGATGCCTAGCTCGACCGCGTTCAGCCACCTTCAGGCGATGGACTTCATGATGATGGGCCACGTGCTGGCCGATACGACCGCGGTGCTGGGCGCGATCGACGTGGTGTTTGGGGAGTGCGATCGGTGATTGGTTTCGCGATCGTAGCAGCCGTTTTGAACGGTGCACTGGCTCACATCGCCATTCCGGTGGCATGGTTCGTCCTCAGCAGGTGGATGAGCGGGCGGGAGCTGATCATCGCGAGCGTTGCAGCCAGCATCGCTGCGGGCATCGGCAAAGCGTCATATGTTGGGCCGCCGACGATCGAAGTGCTTGCCGTCGTTGTGGAGCTCGCATCAACGGTACTGACCGGGGTGTTGATTGCAACGTGGTGGCTGGCTCGGCACGGCACGGTAGACTCCGCTAATGGCTGACATGGCCCTTCCGCAGGACGACGCACAGGTCCGCGCGCGCTGGTCCGGCTTTGCCTGGACCGAGGAGAACGCGCGCCAGGCGGAGGTGGTGATCTCGCGCTACCCGCCGGGGCGGCAGCATAGCGCCGTCATCCCGCTGCTGTTTCAGGCGCAGAACCAGGTGGGGGCGGAGACGAACACGGCCGGCTGGCTGCCCGTGCCGGTGATGGAATATGTCGGCGACCAGCTCGGCATGCCGTACATCCGCGTGCTGGAGGTCGCGACCTTTTACACGATGTTCAACCTGGCGCCGATGGGCCGATACCACGTGCAGGTGTGCGGCACGACGCCGTGCTGGCTGCGCGGGTCGGACGAGGTGTTCGCCGCGTGTGCCGACCGCGGCATTCGCAAGGGGCACACCAGCGCCGACGGGCTGTTCACCCTGTCCGAGGTCGAGTGCCTGGGCGCCTGCGCCAACGCGCCGATGGTGCAGATCAACGACGACAATTACGAGGACCTGACGCGCGAGAGCATGGGCGCGGTGCTCGACGCGCTTGCCCGCGGCGAGACGCCCAAGCCCGGCCCGCAGGTCGAGCGCCAGACCAGCGCGCCGCGCGGCGAGCCGACGAACCTTGGCGAAATGGTGCTGGTAAACCACGACTACCGGCCGGATTGGACCTGATGGAACAGCTGCTCCCCGTCATCGTCGGCGTGATTGCGCTCTTCGTGGTGTTCAAGGTGCTGAAGGGCGTCGTGAAGCTGGTCGGTCTCGCGATCATTGTGGCGATCGTCGCCGCGTTGTACTTCGGCGTGGGCGCATAGAGGTGGCACGATGACCGACCGCGACAACAGTCTGCTGCTTGAGGTACTCAAGCGCATTCAGGCCGATATCACCGACATCAAGGCCGATGTGAGCGAGTTGAAGACGCGCGCCACGGCGCTGGACGAGCACATGACGGGCATCTTCATCGCCTTGTCGGGCAACAATACGCGTCTTGATCGCGTCGACGAACGCGTCAAGCGGATCGAGCGGCGGCTGGACCTTTCGGAAACCCGCTGATGCTCGACAACAAGGACCGCATCTTCACCAATCTGTACGGCTATCAGCCCTGGGGGCTGAAGGCCGCGATGGCGCGTGGCGATTTTGACAACACCCGCAGCCTGATGGCGCGCGGGCAGGACGCGATCATCGACGAGATCAAGGCGTCGGGCCTGCGCGGGCGCGGCGGGGCGGGGTTCCCGACGGGGATGAAGTGGGGCTTCATGCCCAAGGAGCCCAAAGAGGGGAAACCCAACTTCCTGGTCATCAACGCCGACGAATCCGAGCCGGGGTCGTGCAAGGACCGCGAGATCATCCGCCACGATCCGCACAAGCTGATCGAAGGCGCGCTGATCGCCGGCTACGCGATGCGCGCGCGCGCCTGCTACATCTACATTCGCGGCGAATATATCCGCGAGGCGGAGGTGCTGTTCGCGGCCGTTGCCGAGGCCTACGAGGCCGGGCTGCTGGGCAAGAACGCGGCCAAGTCTGGCTACGATTTCGACCTGTTCGTCCATCGCGGGGCCGGCGCCTATATCTGCGGTGAAGAGACCGCGATGCTGGAAAGCCTGGAAGGCAAGAAGGGCTTTCCGCGCCTGAAACCCCCGTTTCCGGCGGGTGCCGGCCTCTACGGCTGCCCGACGACGGTCAACAATGTCGAAAGCATCGCCGTGGTGCCGACCATCCTGCGGCGCGGCGCGCCGTGGTTTGCAGCGATCGGCCGGCCCAAGAACGAGGGCACCAAGCTTTTCCAGATCAGCGGCCACGTCAACAAACCGTGCGTCGTGGAAGAGGCCATGAGCATCCCCTTTCGCGAGCTGATCGACAGGCATTGCGGCGGCATTCGGGGCGGGTGGGACAATCTGCTGGCGGTGATCCCGGGCGGATCGTCGGTGCCGCTGGTGCCGGCGCACGAGATCATCGACTGCCCGATGGACTTCGACGCGTTGAAGGACCTGAAGTCCGGGCTCGGCACGGCGGCGGTGATCGTCATGGACAAGTCCACGGACATCGTTCGCGCGATCACGAGACTCAGCTATTTCTACAAGCACGAGTCCTGCGGCCAATGCACGCCGTGCCGCGAAGGCACGGGGTGGATGTGGCGCGTCATGGAGCGGCTTTGCGTCGGCGATGCGGAGGTCGGCGAGATCGACAAATTGCTCGACGTGACCAAGCAGATCGAAGGTCACACCATCTGCGCACTGGGCGACGCGGCGGCGTGGCCGATCCAGGGATTGATGCGGCATTTTCGCCCAGAAGTGGAACGGCGGATCTTTGCGCAACAAGGCGAAACACGGGAGGCGGCGTAATGAGAAAATTTTGGTGCGCTGCCATTGCCCTCACGCTTTGCACTCCGGAAGCGTCCGCGCAGACATCGGGGCACTCGACGGCCGCTCCGCTCGGCAACGTGAAGCCGTTTCGCGAGCTGCGTGCCTTCGGAGCCTGCTATGCGAAGTCGCACAGAAAGGCCGCGCTACTCCTGCTTGCCACTGTCCCTGACACCGCGGACGAGGTTAAGGCCTTCCATCGGATGGTTTACGGCGAGGACGTGGCCGGAACGATCTGTTTGAGCGGCGGTACCAGGATGCGAATGCCTACCCTGTTTGCACGCGGGGCTATTGCCGAGGGCCTCCTTTTGGCTGGAGGAGTTCCGGACACGCACCGACTTTCCGCTCCGGGTCCCGGTCAAGTGCGCGACCTCCACGGGGCCGCGCGCTGCTATGCGGCCGGGCACCGTGGCGAGGTCGAAGCGCTGCTAAAGATCAATCCGGGCAGCCCTGAGGAAGTGAAGGCGGTGGCTGGGCTCTGGAACGACTTCCGGACGTGCATGCCTGGCTTCAACGTACGGTTGAACGCCCCCTGGATCCGGTTCCTGCTGGCCGAGGCGCTGCTTCGGCTCCCTCCGGCGCCCCAGCCAGGAACATGAGTTCGATGCCGCTGGCCAAGGTGGATGGACTAGAGATTGAGGTCCCCGCGCGTCCGACCGTACTGCAGGTGGGTGAGCTTGCGGGCGTCGAGATCCCGCGATGCTGCTACCATGAGCGGCCGTGGGGAGGGGTGATGGAGCTCCGGCTGGTCAAACACCCGCTCGATTGCCCGATCTGCGCGCTTGGTGGAGCGGCGGCGTGGCCGATCCAGGGATCGGTGCGCCATTTCCGGCCGGAGGTGGAGCGGCACATGCTGGCGCAGCGGCAGCCGATGCTGGAGGCGGCGGAGTGACTTTAGGTCGAACGTTTGCCGGCCTGCTTCTGGTAATCGCAGGCGCTGCGACGGCAAGTCTGGCGCAGCAGCTGCCCGATCCCAACCAATCGGGGTACAAGGATACGCCCGCCCAGCAGGCTGAGCATGAGTTCATGATCTACGTGCGCTGCGTGGCGACCCGTCGCTATGAGCGCGCGCGCAACGTGGTGCTGGCGCCCTTCGGCTCCTCTGAGCAAGACAAGGCATTCAACAAAGCGGTCCTGTCGGTGGGAGATCCCTGCCTGCGCACCGGCTTCGGGTCCGTTCACATGAACGTCCGCCCCGACGTGTTGGCAGGCGGTCTCGCGCAAGCTCTTGTGACGAGAGATTTTCCCGATCTGCCGACGGTGATCGAGGGTGCCGCCGTCGATGCGGATCGGGAGCGGCAGCGGGTGTTGCAACTTACCCCGACCGAACGTTTCGGCCGATGCATAGTGTGGCGCGATCCGGCGGCCGTGCAGGCGCTCTTGCGCGCCGATCCCCGGTCTCCGGGAGAGCGGCAGGCCGTTCAGACGCTGAAGCGCAACATGGGCTATTGCTTGGTCGAAGGCAGTACGCTCCGGATCAACGCGATGTTCTTGCGAAGCGCCACGGCCATCGCGGCGTACCGATTGGGGCAGGAAATCAGTCCGCGCGGCGCGCGCGGCGCTTCGGCCGCCGGCGCTGGAAGAACGGAAATGAAGAATGCCTAAAGTCACCGTCGACGGCGCCGAGATCGAGGTTCCCGCGGGCGCCACCGTGCTGCAGGCTTGCGAGTTGGCGGGCGTGGAAATCCCGCGTTTCTGCTACCACGAACGCCTGACCATCGCGGGCAATTGCCGCATGTGCCTGGTCGAGGTCGCGCCGGGGCCGCCCAAGCCGCAGGCTTCGTGCGCGCTGCCCGCCGCCGACGGCCAGATCATTCGTACCGACAGCGCGATGGTCAAGAAGGCGCGGGAAGGGGTGATGGAGTTCCTGCTGATCAACCACCCGCTCGATTGCCCGATCTGCGACCAGGGCGGCGAGTGCGACCTGCAGGACCAGAGCCTTGCCTACGGCCGCGGCCACACGCGCTTCACCGAGAACAAGCGCGCGGTGACCGACAAGTACATGGGCCCGATCGTCAAGACGTCGATGAACCGGTGCATCCAGTGCACGCGCTGCGTCCGTTTCGCCGAAGAGGTCGCGGGCGTGGAGGAGATCGGGCTGCTGTTTCGCGGCGAGAACGCGCAGATCACGACCTATCTGGAACAGGCCGCGACCAGCGAGCTGTCGGGCAATGTCGTCGACCTGTGCCCGGTGGGCGCGCTGCTTTCCAAGCCGTACAGCTTCGAAGCGCGGCCGTGGGAGCTGACCAAGACGCCGGCGATCGACGTCATGGACGGCGTGGGCACCAACATCCGGCTCGACACGCGGGCGCGGCAGGTGATGCGCGCGCTGCCCAGAGTCAACGAAGACGTCAACGAAGAGTGGGCGAACGACAAGACGCGGCACCATGTCGACGGGCTGGTGCGCAATCGGCTCGACCGCGTTTGGGTGCGGCGTGAGGGCCGGCTGCAGGCGTCCGACTGGAACGAGGCGTTCGCGCTGATCGCGCAAGCCGCCGCGGGGGCGCGGGGGAACGTCGCTGCGATCGCGGGCGACCTGCTCGATTGCGAGACGATGTATGCGGCCAAGGTGCTGTTGCGCGGGCTCGGGTCGGACATGCTGGAAGGGCGGCAGACCGGATTGGCGTACGACACGTCCAGCCTGGCGGCGGTGAACTTCAATTCCACGATCGCCGGGATCGAGGAGGCGGATGTCGTGCTGCTCGTCGGCAGCAATCCGCGCTGGGAAGCGCCGCTGGTCAACACGCGCATCCGCAAGGCGGTGAAGCGCGGCGCAAGGGTGTTCGCGGTGGGTCCGCGGGTGGACCTGACCTACCCGGTGGAATGGTTAGGCGATGACCTTGCGCTGCTCGGCAAGCTGCCGGCCGAGGTGCGCGACCTGTTCAAGGCCGCGGTCAAACCGGCTGTGATCGTCGGCGGCGCGGCACTCAAGGTCGAGGGCGCGCACGGCGCGGCGCTTGCCATTTCCGAGGAGTTCGGGCTGGCGCGGGTCGGCTGGAACGGGTTCAACGTGCTGCACATGGCGGCGAGCCGGATGGGCGGGCTGATGCTGGGCTACGCGCAGGCGGGCGGCATCGCTTCCATCGCGGCGAAGAGCCCCAATGTCGTGTTCTTCCTGGGCGCGGACGAGGTGGACTTCGCCGCATTCGCCGGCAGCCTCACGGTGTTCGTCGGCCATCATGGCGACAAGGGGGCGGCCGCTGCCGACATCATCCTGCCGGCGGCGGCTTACAGCGAAAAGCGCGGCACGCACGTCAACATCGAGGGGCGCGTGCAGCGCGGCGAGCGGGCCTCGTTCCCGCCGGGCGACGCCCGCGAAGACTGGGCGATCCTGCGCGCGCTGTCCGCGGTGCTGGGCAAGCCGCTGCCGTTCGACAGTTTCGAGGGCCTGCGTCAGGCGATGATCAGCGAAGTTCCGGAGCTTGGGCAGGAAGGGCTGCTGACCTTCCCCTGGTCGCCGCCGTCGTTACCGACGGGCGCGAGCGGGCCCGTGACCTACCCGATCCAGGACTTCTACCTCACCAACGCGATCTGCCGCGCCAGCCCGACGATGCAGCAATGCTCGGCCGAGATTCTTCACGGACAGCCGATGCTGGAGGCCGCGGAGTGACACAGCAACTTCGCAGTATCCGTTCGTCTCGAGTGAAAACGAGGGGCGCGTCTCCCGGGTCATGTAAGCGCCCCTCGTTTACACTCGGGACGAACGTAGTTTCGTACTTGGAAGAGCGTTCATGACCGCGTGGTTCCAATCGCACCTGGGATACGGCTTCGGCTGGTTCACGGCCAACCTCCTGCTGATCCTCGCCATCGCGCTGCCGCTGATGCTGTCGGTGGCCATGGTCATCTACGCCGAGCGCAAGATCTGGGCGGCGATGGCGTTGCGGCGCGGTCCCAACGTCGTCGGGCCGTTCGGCCTGCTGCAAAGCTTCGCTGACGGGCTCAAGGTCTTCCTCAAGGAGACCATCGTCCCGTCATCGGCCAATCGCGGCCTGTTCCTGCTCGCGCCCATTCTGACGTTCACGGTGGCGCTGATCGGCTGGGCGGTGATCCCGTTCGGGCCGGGAATGGTGCTCGCCAACATCAACGTAGGCTTGCTTTACATTCTCGCCGTATCGTCGCTGGGCGTTTACGGGCTGATCATCGCCGGCTGGGCGTCCAATTCCAAGTACCCGTTCTTTTCGGCGCTGCGCGCCGCGGCGCAGATGGTCTCCTACGAAATCTCGATCGGCTTCGTCCTCATCAGCATCGTTCTGTGGGCCGGCACGTTCAACCTGACGGGCATCGTCGAGGCGCAGCGGCACCACGCGTGGATCACCAACGGCTTCGGGTTCAATCCGCTGCTGTTCCCGATGGCCGTGATCTTCCTGATCTCGACGATGGCCGAAACCGGCCGCGCCCCGTTCGACCTGATGGAGGCGGAGTCGGAACTCGTCGCCGGACACCAGACCGAATATTCGTCGATGAGTTTCGCGCTGTTCTGGCTGGGCGAGTACGGCAACGTCATTCTGATGTGCGCGCTCAACGCGCTGCTTTTCTGGGGCGGGTGGCTGCCGCCGATCGACTGGGCGCCGCTTTACGCCATTCCCGGCATCTTCTGGCTGCTCGCCAAGACCATGCTGTTCTTCTTCATCTTCGGCTGGGTGAAGGCGACGGTGCCGCGCTTCCGCTACGACCAGCTGATGCGGCTGGGCTGGAAGGTATTCCTGCCGATCTCCATCTTCTGGGTCGTACTCATATCGGGATACCTCATGATCTTCCGTCACGGAGCGCTGGGATGAACCTGCCGCACCTCATCAAATCGTTCACGCTGTGGGAGTTCGTTCGCGCGCATTTCACGACGCTGCGCTACTTCTTCAAACCCAAGGCGACGCTCAACTACCCGCATGAGAAGAACCCGCTAAGTCCCCGTTTCCGGGGCGAACATGCGTTGCGTCGCTACCCGAATGGCGAAGAACGCTGCATCGCGTGCAAATTGTGCGAGGCGGTGTGTCCGGCGCTGGCGATCACCATCGAATCCGAGCCGCGCGAGGACGGGTCGCGGCGGACGACGCGCTACGACCTGGACATGACCAAGTGCATCTTCTGCGGCCTGTGCCAGGAGGCGTGCCCCGTCGACGCGATCGTGGAAGGGCCGAACTTCGAATATTCGACCGAGACGCGCGAGGAACTGATTTACGACAAGGCGAAATTGCTCGCCAACGGCGACAAATGGGAACGGCTGCTCGCCGCGAACCTTGCCGCCGATGCGGCCTACCGCTAGGGGCGTCTCGATCTTCAGATGACTGTTCTCCGGCGCAGGCCGGAGCCCAGGCTTTCTCCTCGGACTGGACCCCGGCCTTCGCCGGGGAACGGCAGCGCATAATGGGCCCGCATTGATCCAAGCCTTCGCCTTTTACCTGTTCGCGACGTTCGTGATCGTGTCTGGCGCGCTCACCGTGCTGTCGCGCAACCCGGTTCATTCGGTGCTGTGGCTGATCCTGGCCTTCTTCAACGCGGCCGGGCTGATGCTCATTCTGGGCGCCGAGTTCATCGCGATGCTGCTGGTCATCGTCTATGTCGGCGCGGTCGCGGTGCTGTTCCTGTTCGTGGTGATGATGCTGGACATCGACTTCGCGGCGTTCCGCGCGGGCGTGTCGCGTTATTGGCCGGCGTTCGTGGTGCTGGCGATCGTGCTCCTGGCGGAGATCGGGTTCGCCGTTCTTGCGCGGGACAGCGGCGGCATCGCGATCGGCGCGCGCGCCGCGCCGACGGACCCTGGCCAGTCCAACATCCAGGCGCTCGGCGAGGTGATGTTCACACGCTACCTCTATGTGTTCGAGGCCGCGGGGCTGGTGCTGCTGGTGGCCATGATCGGCGCCATCGTGCTGACGCATCGTCGGCGCGCCGGCGACCGGGCGCAGAACATTTCGCGCCAGGTCCGCCGCCGCCCGCAGGATGCGGTGCGCAACATGCAGCCGCAGTCGGGGCAGGGGATTGAGCTTTGATCGGGCTCGGTCACTATCTCGCGGTCGGCGCGGTTCTGTTCGTGCTCGGCGTTTTCGGTATCTTCCTGAACCGCAAGAACATCATCGTCGTTCTGATGTCGATCGAGCTCATCCTGCTCGCGGTGAACCTTAACCTCGTCGCCTTCTCCGCCTATCTCGGCGACATGGTGGGGCAGGTGTTCGCTATGTTCGTGCTCACCGTCGCGGCGGGCGAGGCGGCGATCGGACTCGCCATTCTGGTGATCTATTTCCGCGGGCGCGGGACGATCGATGTCGACGACGTCAACCGGATGCAGGGGTGATGAAGATCTACGTCATGCCAGCGCAGGCTGGCATCTCAACGAGGTTTGTTGCCCAAACATCTCCCTGCGCGCGTCCTGAGATCCCGGCCTTCGCCGGGATGACGGCGGCATGATCCAGCTCATCGTACTCCTGCCGCTCGCCGCCGCGATCATCGCGGGCTTCGGCAATCGCATGCTCGGAAACACGGGCGCGAAGCTGGTTACGACGGCGGCGCTGTTCGTGTCGGCCGCGCTGTCCTGGCCGATCTTTTTCGGCTTCATCGACGGGTCGCAGCAGCCGTTCACGGCGCCGATGCTCGACTGGATCCGGTCGGGCGACCTGGTGGTCAACTGGGCGCTGCAGGTCGATACACTGACCGCCGTCATGCTGGTCGTCGTCACCAGCGTGTCCGCGCTCGTGCACCTGTACAGCTGGGGGTACATGGCGGAGGACGATAGCCAGCCGCGCTTCTTCGCGTACCTGTCGCTGTTCACGTTTGCGATGCTGATGCTCGTGACGGCGGACAATCTGGTTCAGATGTTCTTCGGCTGGGAAGGCGTCGGTCTCGCGTCCTACCTGCTGATCGGTTTCTGGTACCAGAAGCCGACGGCCAACGCGGCGGCGATCAAGGCGTTCGTGGTCAATCGCGTCGGCGATTTCGGCTTTTCGCTGGGCATTTTCGGCACGTTCCTGGTGTTCGGCACCGTCAACATTAACGAGATCCTGGCCGCCGCTCCGACGATGACGGGGACGTTCGGGTTCCTCGGCATGCGCGTCGACATCATGACGACGCTCTGCCTGCTGCTGTTCGTCGGCGCGATGGGCAAGTCGGCGCAATTGGGCCTGCACACCTGGCTGCCGGACGCAATGGAGGGGCCGACGCCCGTGTCGGCGCTGATCCACGCGGCGACCATGGTCACGGCCGGCGTGTTCATGGTCTGCCGCCTGTCGCCGATGTTCGAACAGAGCGGGACGGCGCTGGCCGTCGTGACGTTCGTGGGCGCGGCGACCGCGTTGTTCGCTGCCACCGTCGGCACGGTGCAGACCGACATCAAGCGCGTGATCGCCTATTCGACGTGCAGCCAGCTCGGCTACATGTTCATGGCCGCGGGCGTCGGCGCCTATTCCGCGGCGATGTTTCACCTTTTCACGCACGCCTTCTTCAAGGCGCTGCTGTTCCTGGGCGCAGGTTCGGTCATCCATGCTATGCACCATGAGCAGGACATGCGGTTCTACGGGGGCCTTCGGAAGTCGATCCCGCTGACCTTCTACGCGATGCTCGCGGGCACGCTGTCGATCACGGGCGTGGGCATCGTCGGGGTGTTCGGGCTCGCCGGCTTCTATTCCAAGGATGCGATCATCGAGAGCGCGTTCGCCAACGGCACCCCCCATGGGGGGATCGCGTTCGCCGTGGGCGTGTTCGCGGCGCTGCTGACGAGCTTCTATTCGTGGCGGCTGATGTTCCTGACCTTCTGGGGCAAGCCGCGCTGGGCCGCGTCCGAGCATATCCAGCATGCGCTACACGCACACGACACGCACGACCATCCGTCCGAGGAGCATTCGGGCGACGCGGTGGACGAACATGCGCAGGCGCGGCAGCCGGAGGCCGCGGGCACCGGCGGCTACCACCCGCACGAGAGCCCGTGGACGATGCTGGTGCCGCTCGGCATCCTGTCGCTCGGCGCGCTGTTCGCGGGGATCGCGTTTCACACGCCCTTCCTGGAGCCGGAGGAGGGCGCGGCGTTCTGGCGCGGCAGCCTGAGCTTCGACACGCACCTGATGCACGCGATCCACGAAGTACCGCTCTGGGTGAAGCTGGCGCCGGGTATCGTGATGATCCTGGGCTTTCTGGTCGCGTTCGCCGCCTATATCCGTTCGACGACGCTCCCGGCGCGCTTCGTCGACCATGCGCGCCACCTCTACGCCTTCCTGCTCAACAAGTGGTATTTCGACGAGCTCTACGACCTGCTCTTCGTCCGCCCGTCCTTTGCGATCGGCCGGCTATTTTGGCACCGAGGTGACGAGGGCACGATCGACCGGTTCGGGCCCAACGGCATGGCGGCGCTGGTACGTGGCGGCAACGTGCTGACGACGCGACTGCAGTCCGGGTACCTTTACACTTACGCGCTGGTGATGCTGCTCGGCCTCGCCGCCGCCGCGACCTGGGCGATGACGCGTTGACCGACTTTCCGATACTGTCGCTGACGCTGGCGCTGCCGCTCGTCGGCGCGGCGATGTGCCTGTTTGCCAACGCCGCCGGCGCGCGGTGGATCGCGTTCGGCGCGACGCTGCTGACCTTTGCACTCGGCGTCGCTTTGTGGGTCGGGTACGATCTCGCCGGGCCGCAGTGGCAGTTCACGGAAAACGTGCCGCTGTTCGGGCGCTTCGCCTACGCGCTGGGCATCGACGGCATCGCGCTGATGCTGATCATGCTGACCGTGTTCCTGATGCCGATCTGCATCGCTGCGTCTTGGAGGTCGGTCGAGCGCCGTGTTCCTGAGTACATGGCGGCGTTCCTGCTGATGGAAACGCTGATGATCGGCGTGTTCGCGGCGCAGGACCTGCTGCTATTCTACATCTTCTTCGAAGCCGGGCTGATCCCGATGTACCTGATCATCGGGATCTGGGGCGGCGACCGGCGGATCTACGCCTCGTACAAGTTCTTCCTGTACACGCTGCTCGGCTCGATCGTCATGCTCGTCGCGATGCTGTGGATGGCGCGCGAGGCGGGCACCACCAGCATCCCGGCGCTGATGAACTTCAACTTCGACCCGCAGACGCAGACGCTGCTGTGGCTCGCCTTCTTCGCCTCTTTCGCGGTCAAGATGCCGATGTGGCCGGTGCATACCTGGCTGCCCGACGCGCACGTCCAGGCGCCGACCGCGGGTTCAGTGATCCTGGCCGGCGTGCTGCTCAAGATGGGCGGCTACGGCTTCATCCGCTTCTCGCTTCCCATGTTCCCGGAGGCGTCGGCGCAGCTGTTCTGGCTGGTCATGGGCCTGTCCATGGTGGCGATCATCTACACCTCGCTTGTCGCGTTGGTGCAGCGCGACATGAAGAAGCTGATCGCCTATTCGTCCGTCGCCCACATGGCGTTCGTCACCATCGGCCTGTTCGCGTTCAACCGGCAGGGCCTCGAAGGCGCGATGGTGATGATGCTCAGCCACGGGCTGATCTCCGGCGCCTTGTTCCTGTGCGTCGGCGTCATCTACGACCGGCTGCACACGCGCGAGATCGACCGCTACGGCGGCCTGTCCAACAACATGCCGCAATACGCGATCCTGTTTCTGCTGTTCACCATGGGATCGATCGCGCTGCCCGGCACGGCCGGCTTCGTCGCCGAGTTCCTGGCGCTGGTAGGCGCGTATCAGGCGAACAGCTGGGTCGGCGTGGTGGCGACGCTGGGCGTTATCCTGAGCGCCGCCTACATGCTCTATCTCTACCGCCGCGTCGCGTACGGCACGTCACGCAACGCGGACGCGGCGGCGATGCCGGACCTGTCCAAGCGCGAGCTGGCGATCCTGGCGCCCATCGCGGGCGCGGTGTTGTGGATGGGCGTGTACCCGGAAAGCTTCATGGCGCCGATGCGCCGCGACGTCGGTGTCGTGCTCGCGCGGCTGGACCGCGCCAACTTCCAGGGTGATGCGCAGATCGCCCGGCGCGCGACGTCCAAGCCCGCGGTCGTTCATGCCGCGGCGGGGGAAGCACACTGATGTTGAACTCCCTCGCCCTCACCGCACCAGAAATCATCCTGACGCTGGGGGCGGTCGCATTGCTGATGGTGGCGGCGTTCGCCGGTGAGCGTAGCGCGAAGCTGGTCAGCTGGCTGTCCGTCGGACTGCTTGCCGCCGCCGGGCTGTCGCTGCTCGGCGCGGCGGGGAACGGGGGCGAGGGGTTCAACGGACTTTATCGCGCCGATGCCTTTTCCAGCTTTGCCAAGGTGCTGATCTTCATCGCAGCCGCAGTCGCGATCATCGCCGCGCAAAGCTGGTTCGTGCGCGGCGGCGTGCACAAGCCCGAATATCCGATCCTGGTCCTGCTCTCCACCGTCGGCGCGGGAATGATGGTCTCCGCTACCGACCTGATGCTGCTCTATGTTGGGCTCGAGCTGCAGTCATTGTCGAGCTACGTGCTGGCCTCCTTCCAGCGGCGCGACGAGCGTTCGACCGAAGCGGGCCTCAAATATTTCGTCCTGGGCGCGCTGGCGTCGGGCATCCTGCTGTACGGCATCTCGCTGCTCTACGGCTTCACCGGATCCACCAGCTTCGCGACGATCTTCACGGCCGTGGGAGGCGTCGACGGCATGGGCATGGGCGAGCTGTTCGGACTGGTGTTCGTCATGGCGGGCCTCGCGTTCAAGATCGCGGCCGTGCCGTTCCACATGTGGACGCCCGACGTTTACGAAGGCGCGCCGACGCCGGTGACCGCCTTGTTCGCGACGGCGCAGAAGGTCGCGGCGGTGGCGCTGCTGTGCCGCGTGTCGATCGAGGCGCTGGGCCCTGCGACGGACGCGTGGCGGCAGATCGTGATCTTCTCGGCGCTGGCCTCGATCGTGCTGGGGGCGGTCGCCGCCTACGGCCAAACAAACATCAAGCGGCTACTCGCCTATTCATCGATCAACAATGTCGGCTTTGCGCTGATCGGGCTCGCCGCGGGCACGGCGGAGGGCATCGCGGCCGTTCTCTTCTACATGGTCGTTTACGTGGCGATGACCTGGGGCTCCTTTCTCTGCGTGATGCGCATGCGCGACATCGATGGGCAGCCGGTGGAGGAAATCGCGTCGCTCGCCGGTCTGTCGCGTAGCCGCCCGGCGCTGGCGCTCGCGCTCGCGATGTTCATGTTCAGCTTGGCGGGCATTCCGCCCTTGCTAGGCTTCATGCCCAAGCTGGCGGTCTTCGAAGCGGCGGTAAGCGCGGGCCTGTGGCCGCTGGCGCTGGCAGGCGCCGTGGGATCGGTGATCGGCGCCTACTACTACCTCAAGATCATCAAGATCATGTATTTCGACGATCCCGCGCCGCGGTTTGAACCGTCCCGCGATGGCTTGGGCGGGGGGCTGATCGCCGCGGCGGCGGTGTTCATCTCGCCCGCCGGCTATCTGGCGCTGGCGGCGCTCAGCGGCGCGTCGCTGACCGCGGCGCGGGCTTTGTTCTGACATTGATCCATTCCGTCGCGGAGACGGGATCGACCAACGACGACATGAAGGCGCTCGCCGCGGCGGGCGCGTCCGAGGGATCGTGGCTGCGGGCAGACCGGCAGACGGGCGGTCGCGGGCGGAGCGGCCGGACGTGGGTTTCGCCACCGGGCAATCTCTACGCCAGCACGATCGTGCGGCTGCAGGCCGGCGATCCGCCGGCGCCGACGCTGGCGCTGGTCGCGGGCCTCGCGCTGTTCGAAGCCGTGCGGCCATGCGCTGGGGAAGGCGTGCGGCTCAAGTGGCCGAACGATCTCCACGCGGGCAACCGCAAGCTGGGGGGCATCCTGCTTGAACGCGGCGACGACGTGGTGGTGGTCGGCATCGGGCTCAACCTGGCGCACCATCCCGACGACGCCGACCGACCGGCGACGAGCCTTTCAGGCGAGGGCTGGCCGCATCCGTCGGCCGATGCGATGCTCGCGAACCTTGCCGGGCATTTTTTCGCGACGCTGTCGACATGGCGCAGCGAGGGGCTCGAGGTCGTGCGCCGCGCCTGGATCGCGGCCGCGCACCCGATTGGAACACCGCTGGCGACCCATGGTCCGGACGGTTCGGCGCTTGCAGGCACGTTCGACGGGCTCGACCACGACGGCGCATGCCGGCTGCGCTTGGCGGATGGGGGCGTACGCCTTATCCACGCCGGCGACGTCTTTCTCGTCTAGGGCCCGTCCATGCTGCTCGCCATCGATGCCGGGAACACCAACGTCGTCTTTGCCCTGTGCGACGGTACGCGCATCGTCGCACGCTGGCGTATCGCCACGGACGCGCGGCGCACCGCCGATCAATACGCCGTCTGGCTGTACCAGCTGCTTGCAATGGAGGGGTACGACCGCGCCGACGTCAAGGCGGTGATCATCGCCACAGTGGTCCCCCGTGCGCTGCACAACCTGCAGCTGATCGCCCAGAAATATTTCGGCGTCGAAGCGCTGGTCGCGGGTCGTGCGCCCGTGGAGTGGGGCATCGCGCTCGACGTCGTGGAGCCCGCGACGGTCGGCGCCGACCGCGTCGTCAACGCCATCGCCGCGCACGCCGCGCATCCCGGCGACCTGATCGTCGTCGATTTCGGCACGGCAACGACGTTCGACGTCGTCGACTATACCGGCGCGTATAAGGGCGGGATCATCGCGCCGGGCGTCAACCTGTCGCTGGAAGCGCTGGTCGCCGCTGCCGCCAAACTGCCACGCATCGCGATCGAAGCGCCGGCCGCCGGTGCGTCCGTGATCGGGCGCACGACGGAGGACCAGATGCTGAGCGGCATCTACTGGGGCTATGTCTCGCTGATCGAGGGGCTGGCCGCGCGCCTGCGCGCGGAGGTCGGACGGCCGGTGACCGTTGTCGCCACCGGCGGGCTCGCCGCCCTGTTCATGGAACGCACGGCGGTGTTCGACGTCGTCGAGCCGGACCTCACAATTCGCGGACTCGCGCTTATGTATGCTAGACTGAATTCCTGATCGTCGTTGCGGCGACAGCCGGCATCCCGGCGAGAACCAACACAGCACTCTTCACCCGCCGAGATGCCAGCCTTCGCTGGCATGACGCGTGATTATAGAAAGTACTTCTCTCCCTCATGACTCCCTCCAAAGAACTGCTCTTCCTGGCCCTCGGCGGGTCGGGCGAAATCGGCATGAACGTCAACCTGTACGGCTGCGACGGCAAGTGGGTGATGGTCGATCTCGGCATGACCTTTGCCGATCCGAACTATCCCGGCATCGACCTCATCCTTCCCGACCTCAGCTTCATCGAGGAGCGCCGCAAGGACCTGCTCGGCATCGTGCTGACGCACGGACACGAAGATCATATCGGCGCCATACCGTACCTCGCCGCCGAACTCGGCGTGCCGCTCTACGCGACGCCGTTCACCGCCGGGCTGATCGCGGGCAAGCTCGAGGAGGAGGGGCTGTTCGGCAAGGTCAAGCTCAAGATCGTCGAGCTCGGCGGCTCCATCAAGCTCGGCTCGTTCGACCTGCGTTACGTTCCGATGGCGCACTCGATCCCCGAATCCAACGCGCTGCTGATCCAGACACCGTACGGCAACGTCTTCCACTCGGGCGACTGGAAGCTGGACCCGACGCCGCAGATCGGCACGCCCGCGACGCCGGCAGAGCTGACGGTGATCGGCGACATCGGCATCCGCGCGCTGGTCTGCGATTCGACCAACATCTTCTCGCGCGACGCGTCTGGGTCGGAAGCCACGGTGCGCACCGGGCTCGACGAGGTCGTCGCCGCCGCGACGGGCCGCGTCATGGTCACGACTTTTGCGTCGAACGGCGCGCGGCTGCAGACGCTGGGGCAGGTTGCCGCCGACACCGGCCGCACGTTGTGCGTCGCCGGCCGTTCGCTGAACCGCATCCTCAAGGTCGCGCAGGCGACCGGCTATCTCGAGAACTTCCCGGAAACCGTCGACTTCGATACGGCCATGCGCCTGCCGCGCAAGGAGGTGCTGATCGTCGGCACGGGCGGGCAGGGCGAGGACCGCGCCGCCCTGTCGCGCGTCGCGTTCGACAGCCACCCGCTGAAGCTGGAGGACGGCGACACGGTGATCTTCTCCTCTCGCCAGATCCCGGGCAATGAAGTCGCCATCGGCCGCATCCAGAACGAGCTGGCGCGCCGCAACATCATCATCGTCACCGAGCGGCAGGGTCACGTCCACGTGTCGGGCCATCCGGGTCGTCCCGAGCTGGCCGACATGTACAAGTTCATCCGTCCGGAAGTCGTCGTGCCCGTGCACGGCGAAATGCGGCACCTGGCCGAACACGCCCGCTTCGCCTTGACCCAGGGCGTGCCCGAATCGATCCGCCAGGAGAACGGCGACCTGATACGCCTGGCGCCCGGCAAGCCCAAGACGCTGGGCAAGGCGCGCGTCGGCCGGCTGATCCTCGACGGCGACGTAATCCTTCCCGCCGACGGCGCAACGATGAACGAGCGGCGCAAGCTGGCGGTCAACGGCCTGGTGGCGGTGGCGATGGCGGTGGACGCCAAGGGCAAGATGCGTGGCAAGGTGCAGATCCGCATCGAGGGTCTGCCGGTGGAGGAGGACCGCGACGACTTCCTCGCCGATGCGAGCCAGGCGGCGTCACAGGCCGTTGCGAAGGGTGCGGCCAGCCCAGACAAGCTGACGGAAGCCGTGCGCCTCGCGGTGCGCAAGAGCGCCACGACCTGGACGGGCAAGAAGCCGGTGGTCGAGGTTCTGATCGTCCGCGTTCCTTGAGGTGAAGCTCAGCTCCGCCATTGCCATCTATTTCCTGTTTCTCGCGATGAGCGCCTTTTTGGTGCTGCCGTTCGGGGTCAGAACGCACGAGGAGGTGGGGGCCGAGCGCGTGCCGGGCCAAGCGGACAGCGCCCCGCACGTCTTCCGCGGCGGCAAGATCGTCGTGCGGGCGTTGGTTCTGTCGGTGGTGACGTTCGGTCTTTACTACGCAAATTACGTCAACGGCTGGATCGGCACCGATGCCTTGCAGGGCATCGGCGAGCGGCCGAAAGGTTAGGAGCTTCATCACGTTATCCCGGCGCATGCCGGGATCTCAGCGGGTGAAACGAGCGGTGTCCGGGTTCAACGAGATCCCAGCATACGCTGAGATGACGACAAACGTCATTACGCCCGGATCCGCTCGATACCCTGCGCCAGCGCTACGTAGAGCTTGCCGACGTCCGACGAGAGCAGCGTCACGCTGAGCGGTGAGCCGTCAGGTTCGGCCAACACGCGGCGAAGCAGCGCTTCGAAGTCGTGCACGTAGCGGTTCACCTGTTCGCGGAATTCCGGCTCGGCCTCGTAGTGGCGGACGATCTCGCGCGCCTCTCCATTGTCGAGCAAGCGCACCGCGCGCCGCGTGAACACGCCGCGGTCGCCTTTCAGATACTGCGCCCAGGCGTTGTCGGTGACGTCGTTGGACAGGATTTTGGCGACGTCGATCGATGTCGAATTGAGCGATTCGATCAGCAGCGCCACGCGGCGCGAGAACTGCTCATGCTCGTTTTCGCGCAACGACTCCTGACCCTCCGCGATGCGCGCTTCCACCGCCGCGGTGGTCTCGCCGATGGCCAGCATCTGCCGCGTCAGCCGCTCGGACGCGGCACGGGCCGCGTCCACCGCCTGCGCAGTCAGCGCATCGAGCTCCGCCATTTGCGTCGCCACCTGATCGGTGATCGCCGCGTGCATCGCCGCACCCGTGGCGTCGCCCAGACGGGCCGCGGCGTCTGGGATCGCGGTAGCGATTGCCTCGCGTGCGCGCTCGGTCGCCTGCATCGCCGCCTCGCGGACGCGCAGCAGGGCTTCGATAAGCTGGGGACCCGTGTCGCGCGCCAGCTTTTCCGCCTGCGCGTCGGCCTCCGCCACGACTTGGCTGAGCCCGCCGACCTGCGTCCGCATCGCCTCTACGCCGCCGTCCAGCTTGCCGAGCAGCGTTGCCAAGGCATCGTCCTGTCGCGCCACCAGCCCGTCCAACGCCCCGCCCTGACGCGCAACCAGGCTCTCCGCCTCGGCAAGCCGCGATTGTGCGGCACCGCTCGCCTGCTCCATCTGCTCCGCCGCCGTCACGGCCGCCGCCTCCAGCCGCGCCTGCGCCGCGCCGGTGGCACGGCCCAGCGCCTCCACCTGCGGAGCCAGCGACTCGGTCAACGCGCGGCTACGCTCGGCGCGCGCGTGCAGGTCGTCCATGCCGGCGGGCAGCCGGTCGGTGACGTCGCCGCCGATGCCCGCCAGCACCGCTTTCAATGCGTCGCTGCGGGCGGCAAGCGCGCCAACGGTCAGGTCGCTTTCCGACGCCGTCTGCATCAGCACTTCCAAATGCGCCTGCAGCGCCGCCGCCGTCGCGCCGAACGCGCCCAAGCGCGTCTCGCCCTCGATGGTGATCGCGGTCAGGCGGTTTTGGGTTGAGCCCAGAGACTCACCGATCGCCTCGATCAAGCGTGACGTTATCCGGTCCTGATCGGCGACGCGGGCGGCAAGCGCCTCGACGCCCGCACCCAGTTCGGCGAACCTGGTGTTCAGCGACGCCACCGCGGTCTCGCTCGCCAGCTCGGCCGCGGCGCGCGATTGCTCAACGGTGGCAAGCATCGTCCGGCCCTGTTCGTCGAGGCTGTGACGCGTCGCCTCGATCGCCTCCGCGGCGCGGGCGAGCGTACCGTCCACGCCCGCGTTCATCGACGCGGTCGCCTGCTCCAGGTGTCCCGTCGCCGTCGCGGCGGCGCTTTCCACTTGCGCGACGTGCGCCGTCAGCCGCCCGGCCGCGCCGCCCACGGCGTCGTCCGCTTCCCGCGCGCGCAGCGTCAGCGCGCCGATCTGCGCCTCCAACGCCTGCGCCTGCGCATGCGCGTCGACGCCGGTGCTGCGCAGCAATTCGGACAGGCTACGTGTCTGCGCTTCTGCCCGGGGAAGGTCGGCAAGCAGAACGCCCATGTCGGTCCGCGCCGATCCCGCCGCGCGGTCGAGCTGGTCGGCATAACGCGCCATCGCCTGCGCACCGGCATCGACATCGCGCGTCACCGCGCCAAGCCGCGCCGCGGCCTCCTCGCCCAGGTGCATCAGGCGGCCGGTCTCCTCCGCGACCTGGATCCGGTTGTGGCTTAATCGCTGCGCGATATCGCCGAGCACCGCCTGTAGCGACTCACTTTCCGCACGCATCGCCTGGACGCTGCGCGTGAACTTGACCGTCTCGCCGCGCGAACTGCGCCCGAACAGCAGCCAGCCGAGGCCGATAAGCGCCAGCGGGCCGCTTGCCGTTGCGACCCAGCCGATCAGTCCCGTCGCACCCATCGTCCCAGCCGCGGCGGCCTGTCCCGCAGCCCAGGCCACGGCGCCGGTCCACAATAGCGCCAATGCGATCAGGAAGCCGCCGACGACGGACCGGTGCGGCGATGCGGGTTCCGCGGTCTCGTCCTCGTGCTCGAAATGATGCTGGAACCAGGCCTGTCCGGTTTCCTGCGGGGTCTCGACGGGAGTGGAGCCGAGCTCCGGATCAGGCTGCACTTGGGGGACGGCTGCGTTCATGCGCGGGGTTTACCAGCTTTGCGGTCCGGCGAAAGCCCGCGGCAAGGCCGTCTTAACGCATCGGCGGCTATGTAGCGGAATGGCATTCGATCCCGGCTCCCTCACTTCCGCCCTCGCCTTGGCCGCAGGCGAGGATCGCGCGCTGATCGCCGAGCTGCGCGCTGCGTTTCTGGAAAGCGCGCGCCGTCATATGGACCTGCTCGCCCGCGCGCGTTGCGACGCAAACTGGCAGCTTGCCGCCGGACGCCTGAAGGGCCTAGCCGCCAGCTTCGGCATGTCCGGCCTCGTCGAGATCGCGCTGGAAGCCGAAGCGGGCGCGCCTGGCGACCCTGTCGTGCAACGCAAGATCGCGCAGGCCATTGCGGAACTGGCGGGCTAGACCTCCGCCGGCTCGTTCTTCCTCCGCTCCGTGATCGCGTCTTCGGCCTTCCAAAGCTCTGGCAACATTCCCGCCGGTGACCTATCCCCCGGATGGGTGTTCAAGGGAATGGCATGGCGCTCGGAGCGCTGATTTCGGCATATCAGGAGGCGAGCGGGGGTTCGGGCGAACTGGCGGCAACCTTGCCGCTGGCCGGGCGCACGCTTGTCGAATATCAGGCGCGCCTGGCGCAGGCGGCGGGGGCGAGCCCCGTCGTGCTGCTCGTCGAACGCATGCCCGCCTCGCTGATCGCCGCGGTCGACCGGCTGACCGGCGAAGGCGTCGCGGTGCAGCTGGCGCGCAGTTCGCGCGAAGCGGCGGATCATTTCGCGGCCGACGATTCGGTGCTGGTGCTCGCTGACGGGCTGTTCGCCGATGCGCCTAGCCTGGAACGGGTCGCGGCCGCAGGCGGACCCGCCGTGCTGACGCTGGCGGACAATATCGGTCTGGATGCGTTCGAACGGCTCGACGCGGGTCAGCGCTGGGCGGGTCTCGCGCTGACCGACGGGGCGGAGCTAGCCGCCACGGCCGCGATGCTGGGCGACTGGGACATGCAATCGACGCTGCTTCGCCGGCTGGTCCAGCATGGCGCACGTCACCTCGCGGCGCCAGTGGGCCCGGGCGCGCCGATGCTGCTGGTCGCGCGCGCGCGCGGCGACCTGGTCGATGCGCAGCGGCATATCCTGGCCAGCGCGCGCGGCGCGCGCGCCGACTGGGTAGAGCGCTACCTCACCCCCATCGTCGAAGAATTCGCGGTCGATCGGCTGATGGGAACGGGCGTACGTCCGCGCTGGCTGCTGATGCTGGCGCTGGCGCTGACGGCTGGGGCGGTGATTCTCTATCTGGGCGGAGCGCGCGGCTGGGCGCTGGCCGCTTTGGTGCTCGCGGTGCCCATGGACGGCATCGGCGACCGGCTGGGGGCGTTGCGCATGCGGCCGCTCGGGCGCGGCGATAAGCTGCGGCGCTACACGTCCTGGGCGGCACTGGCGGCGCTGGCCGCGGCCGGCGTCGACCTGGCTCGCGACATCGCCGGCTGGGGGGCGCTCGCCACCGCCGCCGCGGCGATCGCCTTTCTGCATGCCGCCGCCGTCGAACGCGGCCGTGGCGCCCCGCCGGCGCCGCCATGGCTCGCGACCCGCAAGACCTGCATTCTCGCGGCCCTGCCGTTCGGGCTCGCCGGGCTCTGGACGCTCGGGTTGGTCGCGGTCGCCGGCTATGCCGCGGCATCGTTCCTCTGGCTGCAGCGGCGCACCGGCCGCAAAGGATTAGCGGCGATTTAACTTCGTTCGCGCTACACGCACGCAATGTCTTCGGAATGGCCGATACGTGGGGACGCGCCAGCGCCGGCGCCGCTGGATCCCTGCGCCCTGCAGCGGCCTCGGGCGCCCGCGCAGCGCCTCGCGGCCATCGCCGCCGACCTGTTCGTTCCCGCCGGACATCGATTGTCCGACCGCGTCCGCGCCTACATGTCGACGATGATCGATACGGCCGCGGGCGGGTTCGAGCGCGACCTCAGGCGCTGGCTGCACCCGCACGTCGCCGCGCGCGCCGAACTCGCCGCCTCGCTCGCGTCCACGGCGGTGCCTATAGCCTTGCCGCTGCTGCACGACGCGCGCCGGCTCGCGCACCCGCCGCTGATCCGGGTGGTCCTGCGCCGCGCCGAGGAGTTCGTGCTTTCGCGCAGGTTGGCACCCGACGCGGGCGGTGCCGGCCGGCTGGCGGACGACGCCGATCCGGAGATCGCCGCCGCCGCCGTGGCGCTGGCGGTGGCGGACGCGCGCCGCGTCGATCGGTTCGGCGCGCCCGCGTTGCACCCGGATGATCTTCCCGCGGATGTCGCGCACTGGCTCGTCTGGCAGGTCGCGGCCGCGCTGCGTCATTATCTCTGTACCTACAACGCGTTTAGTCCGGTCGATGCCGACGCGATCCTGACCCCGGCGGTCGCGGCCGTGCTCGCCCGGCATGACGAAGGCGAAGGGCTGCGGCCCGGTCACGCCCGCTTTGCCGCGCTGTTCGCCGCCAAGGATCGTCTCGACGGGACTCTGCTGCGCATGCTGATCGAGCGCGGGCAGGTGGGCGCGTTCACCGCCGCCCTTGCCACCGTTGCCGGCGTGCCCAACGAGGAATGCTGGAACGTCGTCGTCGACCCCGCGGACGGGCGTTTGGCTGTGGTGCTGCGCGCCGCCAATCTCGACCGGGAGACGGCCGCCGGAATCCTGCTCGCGCTGACCGCCGATCCGATCGCGGAGGCTGATGTGTTCGACGGGTGCGATCACGCAGCCGCTGCCCGGGCCCTCGTGGGTCTGACGCTGCCCACCGCCTATCGGGATGCGATCGTGGCGCTCAATCGCGCTCTGGCCGATCGGGAGTTCGGCGCGTGACCGCCGCTCAGGACCTTACAGTCAGCGGACGCGTCGACGCGTCGGGCGCACTGGTCGCAGCTGATGACCGCCTCGCCCGGCTGAATGCGCGCGCCGGCGGGCGCATCGGCTCGCCCGTGGCGGTGGCGCAGATCGCCGACATCGTCCGGCTGGCGCGGCGGCTGCGCATCACCGTGTCGCGCAGCGCCGTGGCGAGCGATGGCGAAGGACAGTTGGACATTTGGGTGCGCGCCGAACCCGACGGCAAGGAGATCGCACTGACCGTCACCGGCTGGCAGCGCCGCCCGCGCGTCGGCCTGTCGCGCGCGGAACCCACGGCGCGCGCGCTGCGCGTCGACCCGGGCGCGGACTGGCACTGGGAAACCGACGACGCGCTGCGCCTGACCGGCCTGTCGCCCGCGGCGATCAGCGCGGTGGGCGGCGACACGCGCCCGCTGATCGGCGCGCCGCTGACGCGCCTGTTCAGCTTCATCGAGGACGCCGACGGCGACCTGCGCGTGCTGACCGCGCTTGCCGAGCACCGCCGCTTCGACGGCCAGCAGGCGGCGTTGCGCGACGGCGGCGGCGAGCGCTACCGGCTGACCGGCCTGCCGATGAAGGACGGCCATGGCCGCTTCGCCGGTTTCCGCGGCACCGCCGCTCGGATCGACGAGGACGCCGAAGTTCCACCGGCACCCGACATGCCCGACGGAAGCGCCTTTTCCGAGCGCCTCGACGAAGCCCTGCGCAGCCCTCTGGATCGCATCATCGCCAATGCCGAAGACCTGCAGGCGCAGAGCGAAGGTCCCTTGCGCAGCGAATATGCCGCCTACGCAACCGACATCGCCGCCGCCGGGCGGCATCTGCTCAGCCTCGTCGACGATCTCGTCGACCTGCAGGCAATCGAACGTCCCGATTTTCGCCCGGCGCGCGAGGAACTCGACCTTGCCGACGTCGCGCGCCGTGCCGCTGGCCTTCTTTCGGTACGCGCCGCGTCGGGAAACGTCCGCATCGACCGGCCGGAAGAGACGGACAGCATGCGCGCCACCGGCGAGTTCCGGCGCACGTTGCAGATCCTCGTCAACCTTATCGGCAACGCGGTGCGCTACTCGCCGCCCGGCGGCATGGTGTGGGTACGCACCGAACGGGAAGGCGACCTCGCCGCGATCGTCGTCGCCGACCAGGGCAAGGGAATCGCGCCGGAAGACCAGGCGCGCATCTTCCACAAGTTCGAACGAGTGGACCCGGCCGAGCCGGGCGGCACGGGCCTTGGCCTCTACATCGCCCGCCGCCTCGCCCGCGCGATGGGCGGCGACATCGCGGTAGATTCTGCGCCCGGGCAGGGCGCCCGCTTCACGCTGACGCTGCCCGCTCGCTGATCGTCATTCCAGAGAATGCCGGGATCTCAGCGGGTGAAACGTGCAGTGCTAGAACTCGACTAGGTCCCGGAATACGCCGGGAGGACGAAACCTACCGCTCCCCAACCGGCACGTAGTCCCGCTCGGCCGCGCCCGTGTAGAGCTGGCGCGGGCGGCCGATCTTCTGTTCGGGGTCGGAGATCATCTCGTTCCACTGCGCCACCCAGCCGACGGTGCGCGCCAAGGCGAACAAAGCCGTGAACATCGACGTCGGGAAGCCGATCGCAGACAGGATCACGCCCGAATAGAAATCGACGTTGGGGAACAGCTTCTTCTCGATGAAGTACGGGTCGCTCAGCGCCATTTCCTCGAGCTGCAGCGCGACGTCGAACAGTGGGTCGGTGACGCCCAAGGCGCCCAGAACTTCGCGCACCGTCTGCTGCATCACCGTCGCGCGCGGGTCATAATTCTTGTACACGCGGTGGCCGAAGCCCATCAGCCGGAACGGGTCGTCCTTGTTCTTGGCGCGCGCGATATACTCGGGGATGCGGTCGGGTGTCCCGATCTCGCGTAGCATGTTGAGCGCCGCCTCGTTGGCGCCGCCATGCGCCGGACCCCACAGGCACGCAATCCCGGCCGCGATGCACGCGAACGGGTTGGCGCCCGACGATCCCGCCAGCCGCACGGTCGATGTCGACGCGTTCTGCTCATGATCGGCGTGCAGAATGAAGATCCGGTCCATCGCGCGCTCGACGATCGGGTTCACTTCGTACGGCTCCGCCGGCACGCCGAACGTCATGCGCAGGAAGTTGCCCGTGTAGGACAGGCTGTTGTCCGGGTACATAAACGGCTGCCCGACCGTGTATTTGTACGCCATCGCCGCGATCGTCGGCATCTTGGCGATCAGCCGGTGGCTGGCGATCATGCGCTGGTGGGGATCGGTAATGTCCGTCGAATCGTGGTAGAACGCCGACAGCGCGCCAACGACGCCGCACATCACCGCCATCGGATGCGCGTCGCGGCGGAAGCCGCGCATGAACGTAGCCAACTGCTCGTGCAGCATAGTGTGACGCGTTATCGTATAGCTGAACTGGTCGAGTTCCGCCTTGCTGGGCAGTTCGCCGTTAAGCAGCAGGTACGACACCTCCATGAAGCTGGAGTGCTCGGCGAGCTGCCCGATCGGGTAGCCACGGTGCAGCAATATGCCCTCGTCGCCGTCGATATAGGTGATCGCGCTTTCGCAGGACGCGGTGGACGTGAAACCGGGATCATAGGTGAACGCGCCGGTCTGCCCGTACAGCTTGCGGATATCGATCACATCCGGACCCACCGTTCCACCCAGCACGGGAAAGGTGAAGTCCTTGCCCGCGAGGTCGAGGGCCGCGTTGTCGTGCGTATCGTGTCCGGCCGGCGGGGCCTTGATGTCCGTCATGCATTCACTCCCTGGCTCACCCGGTCGGCTATCCGCGCGAGGCTTTCCTCGCGGCCGAGCAGGACAAGCACGTCAAAAATTCCCGGCGACGTCGCACGGCCGGTCAGCGCCGCCCGCAATGGCTGCGCCACCTTGCCGAGCTTGATCCCGGCCTCCCCCGACACCTCCCGCACCGCCTCCTCGACATTGGCGGCCGTCCAGTCCGCCACGCGGGACAGCGTGGCATGCAAACGGGCGAGGAGGTCGGATGCTCCGCCCTCTAGCAGCGCGGCAGCGGCGGCGTCCATCGCCAGCGGGCGGGGCGCGAACAGGAATTGCGCGCCGTCCGCCAGTTCATTTAGGTCCTTGGCGCGCATCTTGAGCGCCGGCATGGCCACTGTTAGCAGACGGACATCGTGCGGGTGCGGTACCTCGTCCAGCCGCTCCGCGACCAGCTGCGCGAGCCGCCCGTCGTCGGCCCCACGGATATAGTGCCCGTTGATGTGCTCCAGCTTCTTGACGTCGAACCGCGATGGCGACCGCCCCACGCCGCCGAGATCGAACCAGCGCACGGCATCGTCGTGGCTGATGATCTCGTCGTCGCCGTGCCCCCAGCCGAGCCGCAGCAGATAATTCTCCAGCGCTTCGGGCAGAATGCCGAGATCGTCGCGATAAGCTTCGACACCCAGCGCGCCGTGCCGCTTGGAGAGTTTCGCCCCGTCGTGTCCGTGCAACAGCGGCAGGTGGCCGTACACCGGCTCCGGCCAGCCCATCGCCTTCACGATGCCGAGCTGGCGGAATGCATTGTTGAGGTGGTCATCGCCCCGGATGACGTGCGTCACGCCCATGTCATGGTCGTCCACCACCACCGCCAGCATGTAGGTCGGCGTGCCGTCCGACCGCAGCAGCACCATGTCGTCCAGCTCCGCGTTCGCAACGGTGACGCGGCCCTGCACGGCATCGTCGATAACCGTCTCGCCTTCGCGCGGCGCGCGCAACCGAACGACGAACGGCTGCCCTTCATGCTCGGGCCCGCACGTGCGGTCGCGCCAGCGCCCGTCGTAGCGCATCGGCTGCTTGGCCGCGCGCTGCTCGGCCCGCATCGCCTCCAGTTCTTCCGCCGTCGCGTAGCAGCGATAGGCGTGACCCGAATCCAGCATAGCGGCGGCGACCTCCGCGTGCCGCGCGATGCGCTGCGACTGGAATACGACCTCGTCGTCCCAATCAAGGCCCATCCAGCGCATGCCCTCCACGATGGCTTCGATCGCCTCCTGGGTTGATCGCGCCGCGTCCGTGTCTTCGATGCGCAACAGGAACTTGCCGCCGTGATGGCGCGCGAACAGCAGGTTGAACAGGGCGGTACGCGCGCCGCCGATGTGCAGGAAACCCGTCGGGGAGGGCGCGAAGCGCGTCACCACGGGCGCGCCGGAACGCGGGGAAGCTGCGGCGGCGCTCACGTTTCTGTTGCGCTCACGGGCGCTTTCTCCAAGGTTGACGCGCATGGCCAGCGATGCGCGTCCTGCCCCTAGCATAGCGTTTCGCCCCCTTCCAATCGCCGCGCTCCGGGCACTCGCCGCGCGCGCGGGCCAGGCCGTCGAGGACTGGCTAGACGCTGAGCGCGAGCAATTGCCGCTATGGCTTCCCGTGGGGCTCGGTACTGGCATCGCGGCTTGGTCGGTGCTCCCCGATCGCGACGCCTGGATCGCCTTTCTGTGCGTGGCGGGCGCGGTCGCCTGCGCCTCCTTGGCTCTGGCGCCGCGCACCCGGACCGGCCGGGCGCTGATGGTCTTTGCGCTGGCGGCGGCTCTCGGCTGCGCGCTGGTCTGGTGGCGCGCCGCCGATGTAGCCGCGCCCCGGCTGGAACGCCCCGTCGTCGCCAGCTTCACCGCGCACGTCGAGGCGGTGGAGCCTCTCCCCGCGCAAGGCGACGTCCGGCTGCTCGTACGCCCCGATGCGGCCGCCAAGCTCCCGCCTCGCGTCCGCGTCAACGTCCCCGACCCCGACCAAAAGATCGCCGTCGCCCCCGGCATGACGGTGAAGCTGCGCGCCCGCCTGATGCCGCCCGCGCCGATGGCGGTGCCGGGCGGCTACGATTTCGCGCGTACCGCCTGGTTTCGCGGCATCGGCGCCACCGGCCGCGCCTTTGACCCGCCGGTCATCCTCGCCCGGGCGCCGCCGAACGGCTTCTGGGCGCGTCTTGGCGTTATGCGCGCCCGCCTGACCGCGCATGTCCTCTCCCGCATCGACGGCGGGGAGGGGGCGGTCGCCGCCTCTTTCGTCACCGGCGATCGCGGCGCGTTGCCTGAAGAAGACGCGGAAGCCATGCGGCGCAGCGGCCTGTCGCACCTCCTGTCGATCAGCGGGCTCCACGTTACCGCAATGGTCGGCGCCGCCATGCTGCTGACCTTGAAGCTGCTGGCGCTCAGTCCGGCCCTGGCGCTGCGCTGGCCGCTGGTCCTCATCGCAGCCGGCGCGGGCGCGGTGGCCGGTGTCGGCTACACCCTGCTCGCGGGCGCGGAGGTGCCCACCGTGCGCTCCTGCGTCGCCGCGCTGCTTGTTCTGGTGGGGCTTGCCGCGGGACGGGACGCACTGACGCTGCGCCTCATCGCGACCGGGGCGCTGGCGGTGCTGCTGATCCGACCCGAAAGCCTCGCCGGCCCAAGTTTCCAGCTAAGCTTCGCCGCCGTCACGGCGATCGTCGCGCTGCATGAGCACCCGCGCATCCGAAAGCTCTTCGCGCGCCGGGACGAAGGGCCGGTCCGTCGCGGCCTGCGCATCGTCCTGGCTCTTCTCGTGACCGGCGTGGCGGTCGAACTCGCGCTGGCGCCGATCGCCTTGTTCCACTTCCACCAGGCCGGCGTGTTGGGCGCGCTCGCCAACATCGTCGCCATCCCGCTGACCACGTTCGTCATCATGCCGCTGGAAGCGGCGGGGCTGCTGCTTGACATCGCGGGCCTCGGCGCCCCCGCCTGGTGGCTCGCCGGCCAGGCGCTCGGCTTTCTCCTGTGGATCGCGCACACGGTCGCCGCGACGCCGGGCGCCGTGGCGCTGCTGCCGACAATGCCGCCTGGCGCGTTTGCGCTGATGGTGGTCGGCGGCCTCTGGATCGCTTTGTGGCGGACGCGCGTGCGGCGACTTGGCCTGCTGCCGTGCGCAGCCGGCGCCGCCTGGGCGCTCGCCACGCCGCCGCCCGATCTCATCGTCACCGGCGACGGCCGCCACCTGGCGATCCGCCGCGCCGACCGCGGCTTGGCGATCCTGCGGGACCGCGCGGGCGATTACGTCCGCGAGATGTTGAGCGAAGTTTCCGGGTTCGACGGCACGCTCGCCGCGCTGGCCGATCTGCCGGAAGCGCGATGCAGCCGCGACCTGTGCGTCGCCGACATCGCCCGGGCGGGGCGAAGCTGGCGCGTCCTCGCCACCCGATCGAACGATCTCGTTCCTTGGCCCGAGATGATCGCCGCCTGCGCCGCCGCCGACATCGTCGTCGCCGACCGCCGCCTGCCCGTCGCCTGCACGCCGCGCTGGCTGAAGATCGATCGGGCGCTGCTGCGCCGCACGGGCGGACTGACGGTGACGTTCGGCCGCCGACCCTCCGTGTCCACGGTGGCGCAGCGAGTCGGCGACCACCCGTGGAAGGAGGCGACGCCCCGATCGATACAGTGGAAGTTCAGGAAGCCCGCCCCAGCAGCGTCGCGTCCCGGGCACTGACCGGCTCCGACCAGCAAGGTGTTCATGCCCGGCCGCTCCCCGTTCCTCGTTCTGCTCGCATTTTCGCACCCGGCCTTGGCCCAGCAGGCGGCACCCCCCGCAGCCCCGCCGCCGGCCGTCGAGGAGATCGAGGCAGACGAGGGCGAAGATCTCGAAGGCGAAGAGATCGTCGTCACCGCGCAGCGGCAGCGCGGCGCGGTCGTGGGCGACATTCCGCCGGAGATCACGCTGGACCGCCGCGAGGTGCGCGCGCTGGGCGCGGGCAGCGTCGCCGAACTTCTCGACGCGCTGGCCCCGCAGACCCGCAGCGGGCGGGGGCGCGGGGAAGGGAGCCCCGTCGTGCTGCTCAACGGCCGCCGCATCTCGGGCTTCTCCGAGATCCGCGACTTGCCGCCCGAGGCGATCGACCGCGTCGATATCCTCGCCGAGGAGGTCGCGCTTAAATACGGCTTCCGCGCCGACCAGCGCGTCGTCAACATCGTGCTGCGCCGCCGCTTCCGCGCCACCACGGCCGAGGTCGAGGGCGGCGCGCCCACCGAGGGCGGCCGCAGCAACCTGGAGCTCGACCTCAACCACCTGCGCGTCGACCAGGCCGGCCGCTGGAGCCTCGACGCCGAATACCGCCGCGACTCTGCCTTGTTCGAAAGCGAGCGCGAGATCGAACGCGTCGCCGGCTCGGTCGACGACGGCGCGTTCCGGACGCTGCTGCCGCAGGTCGACCGCCTGACGCTCGGCGGCACGCTCAATCGTACGCTCTTCGAAGACGTGTCTGCGACACTGGACGCCCGCTTGGATGCAACGGACAGCGTTAGCCGCTTCGGCCTGCGATCGGGTGACACCGACGGGCCGGCGCTGACCCGCGATTCCAGCAACCGCGTCGGGCGACTCGGCTTGTCGATGAACGGCGACTTCCTACCGTGGCGCTGGACCTTCACGGGCAGCCTCGACCGCAACCGCTCCGCCTCGCTGACCGACCGCAACGACCTGTCCGGCGTCCGGGACCGCGCGCGCTCGGTCGATCAGGCGATCGCCGGGCAGTTCGTCGCCAACGGCCCGCTGCTGTCGCTGCCCGCCGGTTCGGTCAGCGCCAGCGTTCGCGTCGGTGCCGCCGCGCGCGACTTCAGCAGCGACAGCGATCGCCTGGGCGTTATCCGCAGCGCCGACCTGTCGCGCGATCGCGCCGACGCGCAGGCCAATCTCGACATCCCGCTGACCAGCACGCGCGACGACGTGCTCGCGGCGATCGGCACCCTGTCCGCCAACCTCAATCTGGAGGTCGAACGCCTGTCCGACTTCGGTACGCTGACGACCTACGGTTACGGCCTCAACTGGCAGCCGATCGAGGCTCTGCGCCTGCTGGCTTCCGTCACCGAGGAAGAGGGCGCGCCCAGCGTTCAGCAATTGGGCGATCCCCTGATCGAACAGCCCTTCGCCCGCGTGTTCGATTTCACCCGCGGCGAAACCGTGCTGGTCACCCGGCTGGACGGCGGCAACGCGGCGCTGGTCGCTGACAACCGCCGCGTCTTCAAGCTCGGCGCCACGGTCAAGCCGCTGAAGGAAACGGACCTGACGCTGCGAGCGGATTACACCAAGAGCCGCACGCGCGACGTTATCTCGGGCTTTCCCGCCGCCACGGCGGAGATCGAGGCGGCGTTCCCCGATCGATTCACGCGCGATGCGTCCGGCACCCTGCTGCGTATCGACAACCGCCCGGTCAACTTCGCGCGTTCGGACCGTGAGGAGCTTCGCTGGGGCTTCAACTATTCCCGGCCGCTCGGCGCCGAGCCCGACCGTTCGGCGTTGCGTGCGGCGCGGCAGGTCGCGCGCGCGGGCGGAACGCCCGGGGCGCAGCCGGGCGGGCAGGCGGAGACGCGGCCCCGCGGCGGCGGCGGTGAAGGCGCGCGCGGCGGCGCGGGTGCCGGACCGCGCGGTGGCGGCGGGCGCTTTGGCGGCGGCGGCTTCGGGCGCGGCGGGGGCTTCGGCGGTCGGGGTCCCGGCAATCTCCAGATTGGCCTGTTCCATACCTGGCGCTTTGAGGACACGATCCTGATTCGCGAAGGCGTCCCGGAACTTGACCTATTGGACGGATTGGCCGTCGGCGGGCGCGGCGGCCGTCCGCGCCACGAGGTCGAGCTTCAGGCCGGCGCGTTCAAGAACGGACTGGGCGTGCGCTTTACCGGCAATTACCAGACCGGTACCCGCTTGGACTCGCTAGGTGCGGGTACCAGCAGCGTGGGCGACCTCACGTTCGGCGCCTTCTCGACCTTTAACCTCCGTTTGTTCGCTGATCTGGGCGCGCAGGGAAAGCTGGTGCGCAGCGTCCCCGCGTTGCGCGGCACCCGCGTCACGCTGGCGATCGACAACATCCTGGACAGCCGCCTGCGCGTGCGCGACGCCGCGGGACTCACCCCACTCAACTTCCAGGACGACCTCATCGATCCGATCGGCCGTTCGGTGCGCATCAGCCTGCGCAAGGTGTTCTTTCCCACGCGCGGTCGCGGGCGCGGCTTGGGCGGGCGCTGATCGCTCAACCGAGACCGGAATAGGGTCAAAGCAATGGTTGGTACGCTTCGGCAATAAACTCCGCGTTTCGTGCTTCGTTCGAGGGGGTGCCGGCCAGTCAGGGCCGCGCATCTCCATGGAGGCACTTCCCGTGTATTATCATGACAAGCGACTGCAGTTCCCCGTCTCGGTCACTAATCCCGATCCGGCCTTCGCGCGCATGCTCCAGCAGGCGATCGGCGGCGTCGAGGGCGAGATCCGCGTCTGCATGCAGTATTTCTTCCAGGCCTGGGGCAACCGTTCGCCCGACCCGAAATATCGCGACCTGCTGCTCCACACCGCGACCGAGGAGATCAGCCACATCGAGATGCTCGCGCACGCGGTCGCACTGAACCTCGAAAAGGCGCCGACGAAGCTGCAGGAGGAAGGCGTCAAGGACGCCGTCGTCGGCGCGGTGATGGGCGGCGGCAGCGCCCGGCACCAGATCGAAGGCATGATCCAGAAGAATTTACTCTCGTCGGGCATGGCGGCGATGCCCGTCGATAGCGACGGCGTGCCTTTCAACATGTCCAACGTCTACGCCAGCGGCAACGTCGCGGCCGACATGTATTGCAACGTCGCGGCCGAAAGCACCGGCCGCGTGCTCGCCGTCCGGCTCTACAACGCCGCCCACGACGAGGGCATGAAGAAGATGCTGAGCTTCCTGATCGCGCGCGACACGATGCATCAGCAGCAATGGTTATCCGTCATCGAGGAACTCGGCGGTGAGGCCAGCCTGCCGATTCCCAACAGCTTCCCGCAGGCGGCCGAGAACCGGGAGCATAATTACGAGTTCTTCGTAACGTCCACCGACGGCTCCTACTCGGTCGGCCGCTGGACCGAGGGTTCCTCGCTCGACGGCAAGGGCGAGTTCAAGCCGGTCAAGGTGGAGCCCATGGGCGAAGTCCCCGACCTCGGCCCCGCGCGCCCCGACAGCGGCGCCCAGGCGCAGCAGATCGCCTAGTCCGAGCGGACAGGCACCCCGCCAAGCACTCGGCTCGGCTCACTTGACCTGTCCTCCCCCTCTTTTGCAGGGGAGGGGGACCAGCGAAGTTGGTGGAGGGGCTTCTTGTCGGATAAGGGCAAGACACTCCTCCACCACCTTGCTTCGCCACGATCCACACGGCTGCAAAGGCGTGGAACGACGTCCACGAGCGTCTTGAGCAATCGGAATCGCACCAAGGAGAAGGAGAAGCCGTTGGAACCCGACCCCGCCACGATCAACGGCGCCTGCCACTGTGGAACGGTCCGCTTCCGCGTCCGCTTGGTGAACGGCCTCCACACCGCCCGTCGCTGCAACTGCTCTTACTGCCGGATGCGCGGGGCCGTGGCGGTGTCCGCGGCGCTGGACGGTCTGGAACTGCTCGCGGGCGAGGAGACGCTCAGCGTCTACCGGTTCAACACCCTGGCCGCGTCACATTTCTTCTGTTCGATTTGCGGCATCTATACGCACCATCACCGACGCTCGGACCCGCGCCAGTTCGGGATCAACGCCGCCTGCCTCGAAGGCGTCAGTCCTTTCGATTTCGCCGAGGTGCTCGTTGTCGACGGCATTCACCACCCCGCCGACGATCCCGCCGGTAAACTGAGAACGCTTGGAACGCTGAAGTTCGTGCCGAGCGCCTGACGAACTCGCTTGCCGGCGAAGTCAGCGGCTGGGGGTCACCGCCGCCAGTTCGTTGCCGCCCGGATCGACGAAGTGGAACCGCCGGCCACCCGGAAACGCGAAGATCGGCCGCACGATCGTACCGCTGGCGGCGCGCACATTGTCTAAGGCTGCTTCAAGGTGTTCGACTTCGATCACCGGCAGGGGCGCTGCGCTCGCCTCCGACGGATCGGCCTGCAACCCGACGTCCGTATCACCGCTTGTCGTCGCGGCGTAGCTGCGTCCGAAGGACGTCATCGTCCACCCGAACGCGGCTTCGTAGAACGCCTTGGACGACCCCAACTCGCCCGTGGGCAGCTCCACATAGTTCAGCCGCGCCATTACCGGCTCAGTAGCGGCGCAGGAGGCCGGACAAGCGACCCTGAATGCGAACCTGCTCAGGCGAATAACGCTGGGGCGCGTAATTGCGATTGGCGGGGTCGAGGCGGATCATCTGGCCTTCGCGGCGGAAGGTCTTCAGCGTCGCCTCGCTGTCGTCGATCAACGCCACCACGATCTCGCCGTCGCGCGCCGTGTCCGTCTTGCGCACCAGCGCGTAGTCGCCGTCCAATATGCCCTCTTCGACCATCGAGTCACCGGCAACTTCCAGCGCATAATGCTCACCCGGGCCCAGCAGCGCCGCCGGCACCATCAGGCTGGAATGGCCTTCGATCGCCTCGATCGGCAGCCCTGCGGCAATGCGGCCGTGCAGCGGCAGCTCGATGACGTCGTTGGCGGCAATCGGCAGCGTCTTGGGCTTGATGAGCGGCTTGGCCGCGCCGGCGGCGACCGGCGTGCGCTCAGGCATGCGCATCACCTCCAACGCGCGTGCGCGATTGGGCAGGCGGCGGATGAACGATCGCTCCTCGAGAGCCGAGATCAGCCGGTGCACGCCCGACTTCGACTTGAGGTCCAGCGCTTCCTTCATCTCCTCGAACGATGGCGACACGCCCGTGTCGCCGAGACGTTCGTGAATGAAGCATAGCAGCTGATGTTGCTTGGTTGTCAGCATCGCTGGCCTTTCGGGGAAGAACGAACGCGGAACGTATGGGCAACCCTTGTCCTGCTTGTCAAGCGCTTTCGTTTTCGGCGGCCGCAAGTCGCAGGAAGTTGCTCAGCAGTCGGTGGCCATGTTCGGTCGCGATGCTCTCGGGATGGAACTGGACGCCATGGATCGGCAGTACGCGGTGGGTCAGCGCCATGATCGTGCCGTCCTCCGCCGTGGCGGTCACCCGCAGGGGCGAGGGCAGGCCTTCCGTCGTTACCGCAAGCGAGTGGTAGCGTGCGACCTGCATCGGGGACGGCACCCCGTCGAACAGCCCGCCGCTGCCATGCGCGACGACCGATGTCTTGCCGTGCATCACCCGATCCGCCCGCGCGATGCGGCCGCCGAATGCCTGCGCAATCGCCTGATGCCCCAGGCACACACCCAGCAGCGGCCGACGTGCCGCCGCGCATGCCGCCACGACGGGGAGCGACACGCCGGCACCGTCGGGATCGCCCGGCCCCGGCGAGATCACCACCGCATCGGCTTCCAGGATAGCCTCCTCCGCCCCGGGCGCGTCGTTGCGGACGACCGTGACGTCCCCGCCAAGCTCGGAAAGGTAGTGAACCAGGTTCCAGGTGAAGCTGTCGTAATTGTCGATCACCAGCACCCGCATGCCGATGCGGCCTAACGCGTCGGTGTGGCGGTGCCGTTCAGCTGGCTCTTCAGCCGCGTGATCGCTGCCTGGTCGCGAACGACCTTGCGGCTTCCGCGAATTGCGCCGACGAACTGCTCCACATATTCCTGGCCGGCGATCTTGCTGAATTCGGTCCGCGTCGCCTCGATCAGGCCGGGCGACGTCGCCGCGTCGCCCCTGGCGACCCGCTCCAGGAAGACCACGAAATATCCCGCGTCCCCTGGCGCCGCGAGCAACCGGGCGCGGCCCTGCGGCAGGCTGAACAGCATCTGGATCGGTGGCGGGATCTGCTGGTTCGCGCGTGCCACGTCGATGCGGCGGGCGGTGATCGCACGCGGCGCGCCGCTACGGATGCCTGCCTCGGCGAACGCGCGCGCGATCGGCATGCCTGCATTCACCTTAGCGACGATAGCCGCCGCCAAGGCCCGCGCGCGATCGGCCGCGCGCTTAACCTTGAGATCGGCCAGCACCCGCACACGGATCGCGGTCAGCGGCGGCGGCGAGGCGGGCACGATGCGATCGACCGCAACCATGGCGTAACGGTTGGCGCCCGGGATCGCATCGACGCTCGGGTCCTCTCCGGGCTCTGCGATGAAGGCGTTCGCCAGCAACGGCGTCAGCTCGGGCGCGGGGCGGAAATTCGGCTGCTCGGGAGAAGCGCCCGCCGCCGTTATCGGCGGCGTCTGCACCACGGTCAGCTTTCGCTGCGTAGCGACGTCGGCGAAGCTCGCGCCGTCGCCGATCTGCTTGTCGATCGCCGACACGAAATCCTCCAGCGCCTTGGCTGACTGCTCGGCCGCCAGCCGGGTCGCGATTTCGCCGCGCGCCGCGTCGAGCGACTTGCCCGCCTCGCGCCGGATCGCGTCCACCTTCACGACGTGCCACCCCAGCGGCGAACGCAGCGGCGGGCTGACGCCGCCTTCCGCCAAGCGGAACACCTGTGAGGCCACCTGTTCGGCCGTCAGCCGCGCGAACGAGGCCTGGTCCTGCGGCCCGATCGAGATGTCGCCCGCGCCGAAACCCGCGGCCGCGGCCGCCGCCACGAAGCTCTGCCCGCCCGTCACCTTGGCCGACAGCGCCCGCGCCGCCGCCTCGTCAGGCAGCACCACCTGGCTCAGCACGCGCGTCTCCTTGCCCGCGAACGTCGCGGCGTTCGCTCGGTAGAAGGCAGCGATCTCCGCCTCGGTCGGTGGCGTGGCGCCGGCCTGCTCGGGCCCGATCAGCGCATAGCGGATCACGCGGCGCTCGGGCACGACGTAGCGTGCCCGGTTGTTGCCGTAGAACGTCGCCAGCTCGGCGTCCGTCGGCTCCGGAACGTTGCCGCCTGCCTCGGAGGGGACGATCCCGACCTGGCCCGTGCGGCTTTCCAGCAGCATCGAGGCATAGGGCAGGGCGACGCCCTGCGGCACCCGTGCCGCCGCGCCCACCGGCGTCAGCAACTGCTTGGCCAGCGTGCTGGTGTAGAGATCGTCCCGCAGCTGCGCGTCCGTAACCCGCTGCGCCGCCAGCTTCTCGCGGTAGGTATCCTCGCTGAACTTGCCGGCAAGGTCGAAGAAGGCGGGCATGCTGGCGATCTGGCCGTCGACCAGCGCCTTGCTGACCCTCATGCCGACCTCGTCCGCGAACGCGCGCAGCGCCTTCTGGCTCACCAGCCCGGATATGATCTCCTCGACGCCGCCGGACGCGACGAGCTGCTCTATGGTCGCCTCGGGCTGCTGCTGGCGAACCTGGGCCAGCCGCCGCTCCGCTTGGTCGGTCACCTCCGCGACCGTGATGTCCTCGCCGCCCACGCTCGCCAGCGACGCCGCTCCCAAGCCGCTGCCGAAGCCGGTCGTGCCGGGCGCGTTGATGCCGGTGACGACGAACGCCACCGCGATCAGCCCGAGCAGGCCAAGGAACAGCGGCGATTTGGAGCCGCGACGCATGGTGGTGATCATGGGGGGTTTTAAGATCCAGTCTGGGAAGCTGCGGGTCTTAGTGAGACCGCCGGGGAGCGGCAAGCTTGGCGCGGGCGGGAACCGTTGCTAGGCGGGACCGACCCGGCGCGGGGGCGATCGGCGTTGACGGAGGCAGGCATGACGACGGGGGCGGGGATGAACAGGCGCAAGCTGATCGCGGGGAACTGGAAGATGAACGCGGCGATGGGCGAACTCGACGCCATCGCCGATGCGGCCGCCGGGCTGTCGGGGGTCGATGTCGCCGTTTGCCCGCCCTTCACGTACATCGCAGCCGCCAAGGCCCGCTTGCCCGGGCTGATGATCGGCGCGCAGGACGTCCATTCCGAACCGAGCGGCGCGCACACCGGTTCGCTCTCCACCTCAATGCTGATCGAAGCCGGGGCCAGCTTGGTGATCGTCGGTCACTCCGAACGCCGCGACCAGCAGTATGAGTCCGACGCCGTGGTGCGCTCCAAGGCGCAGGCGGCGCTGGGCGCGGGCATGACCGCGATCGTCTGCGTCGGCGAAAGCGAGGCCGACCGGGACGCGGGCGACGCGGTCGCCACTGTCGCCGCGCAGTTGAACGGATCGCTTCCTGCCGATCCCGGCGATCGGCTGGTGGTCGCCTACGAGCCGATCTGGGCTATCGGTACGGGCAAGACCGCCAGCACGACCGACATCGCCCAGATGCACGCCGCCATTCGCGAACGCCTCGTCGCCCGATACGGCTCGGCGGGGCAGGGCGTTCGCATCCTGTACGGCGGCTCAGTCAAGGCGGACAACGCGGCCAAGATCTTCGGCATCGCCGATGTTGACGGCGCGCTTGTCGGGGGCGCGAGCCTCAAGGCGTCCTCCTTCGTTCCGATCATCCAAGCGGCAGCGGGCTGAAGCGGAGCCGCGGTTGAAGTGAAGCGCCCGCGCGTCTAGGTCCGGTCGCAATCCTTTTCGAAAGCCTCCGATGTTTACCGTCCTGCTCGTCATCCAAATTCTCGTCGCCCTCGGTCTCGTCACCGTGATCCTGATGCAGCGCTCCGAGGGCGGGGGCCTGGGTGTCGGCGGATCGTCGTCGGGCCTGATGACCGCGCGCGGAGCCGCCGACTTCTTGACGCGCGCGACGGCGATCCTGGGCGGCACGTTCGTCGTCCTGTCGATCGCCCTGGCAGCGCTCGCCACCGTCAGCCGTGCGCCCGCCAGCATCGACACGCGCCTGGCCCGCGATCCCGCGACCACCGCGCCCAGCACCACGCCGTATGATCCCTCGACGCAGGGCGCCCGTCCCGCCGATCCACTGGCTGAAATCGCGAACCAGGCCGCTCCGGTGGGCAACGTGGCGGCACCTGTCGGAAACAGCACCGTTCCGCTGGCGCAGTGATCTCGTCGCGCGCGGCGGCCGGAGCCAGCTGCGCGCTCGACGCTGACTGTCGACGATGGCGATTCGCCGCCTTCCCCCCGCGCCGACCGCCCGCTAAGCCGCTCCTCCCATGACCCGGTTCATTTTCATCACCGGCGGCGTGGTCTCTTCCTTGGGCAAGGGCCTGATGGCCGCCAGCCTCGCCGCTCTCCTGCAAGCCCGCGGCTACGCCGTCCGCATCCGCAAGTTCGACCCGTATCTGAACGTCGATCCCGGCACGATGTCGCCCTACCAGCATGGCGAGGTCTACGTCACGGACGACGGCGCGGAGACGGATCTCGATCTCGGCCACTACGAACGCTTCACGGGCGTCGCGGCCAAGCGGTCGGACAACGTCACCACCGGCGCCATCTACCAGGGCATCATCGCCCGCGAACGCCGTGGTGACTACCTGGGCGCCACGGTGCAGGTCATTCCGCACGTTACCAACGCCATCAAGGCGTTCGCGCTTGCCGAAACGGAAGGGCTCGACTTCGTCATCTGCGAAGTCGGCGGCACCGTCGGCGACATCGAAAGCCTGCCCTACATCGAAGCGATCCGTCAGCTGCGCAACGATCTGCCGCGGGGCGCGACGCTGGCCATCCACGCTGCGCTGGTGCCCTATATCGCCGCCGCCGGCGAGATGAAGACCAAGCCGACGCAGCACAGCGTCCGCGAACTCACCTCGCTTGGCATCCAGCCCGAAGTCCTGCTCTGCCGCTGCGAGCGTCCCTTGTCCGCCGCCGACCGCGCCAAGATCGCGCAGTTCTGTAACGTGCGGACGGAGGCGGTTATTCCTGCGCTCGACGCGCGTTCGATCTACGCGGTGCCGCTGCAATATCACCGCGAAGGGCTCGACGAGGAGGTGCTGCGCGCTTTCGGCATCACGGACGCGCCGAGGCCGGACCTGGCCGCGTGGGAAGACATCGTCGACCGGTTGGACAACCCGGAAGGGGAGGTCACGATCGGCGTCGTCGGCAAATATGTCGGTCTGCCCGACGCCTACAAGTCGCTGACCGAAGCCCTTGTTCACGGCGGCATCGCCAATCGTGTGAAGGTCCGCATCAACTGGCTGGACGCAGAGATTTTCGAGGACGAAGCCAGGGTCGCTGCCGCGCTGGAGCCGCTCGACGGGATTCTGGTGCCCGGCGGCTTCGGCACGCGCGGTACCGAAGGCAAGATCGCCGCCGTGACCTTTGCCCGCCATCGCCGTGTGCCGTTCTTCGGGATCTGCCTTGGAATGCAGATGGCCTGCGTCGAAAGCGCGCGGGCATCGGGGCTCGAGAACGCGTCATCCACCGAATTTGGCGACACCGCCGAACCGGTGGTCGGCTTGATCACCGAATGGATGAGCCCCGCCGGGCTGGAACGTCGGCAGGCGGCGGGAGATCTCGGCGGCACGATGCGGCTGGGCGCCTACCCGGCGCGGTTGAGCGGCAACAGCCTGGTTGCGGTCGTTTACGGCGACACGGAGATCAGCGAACGCCACCGGCATCGCTACGAGGTCAATGTCGGGTACCGCGAAGCGCTGGAAGGCGACGGCCTGCTGTTCACGGGCCTCAGCCCCGACGGCATGCTCCCCGAAATCGTCGAACGGCCGGAGCATCCCTGGTTCGTCGGCGTGCAGTTCCATCCGGAACTGAAGAGCCGCCCCTTCGCCCCGCATCCCTTGTTCGCAAGCTTTATCGGCGCCGCCGTGACGCAGAGCCGGCTGGTCTGATCGCGTCTATTTGCCGAAGGGCGCGATGCTTCGGCTGTAATGGGCTTCGGCCTGGCCGTAGCCGTCGCCGGCCATGTGGCGAAGCTGCGCGCGGTCGCGGATCACGATCCGGCCGCGCCGGTTGCGAATAACGTTGTGTCCTTCCAACCTGTGCAGACCGTCGGTAACGCTTGCGCGCCGAATACCCAACATGCTCGCGATGGTCTTGTGCGTCAGGTCGATCTCGTCGCCTTCCAAACGGTCGTGAAACATCAACAGCCACCGGGACAGACGGCGCTCGACGGGATCGCGCAGGTTCGAAACAGCGGTGCGGCCGATCTGGACCGTAAAGGCGGTGACGTAGCGCAGGAACGTCGCGGCAGCGTCTGGGTGCGAACGGCACGCCTCGATAAATTCGCCGGCGTCCATCTGAAGCACGCTACCGCTGGTATGCACAACTACGTCGAACGGGGAATGCTCCTCGCTTAGAAGAATGGGCCACCCCACCAGGCCTTCGTGGCCGGCCAGCCCGACATCCACGAAGCTGCCGTCGGCGTGGATCGCCACCGTGGAGGCGATTGCCGTTTCCGGGAAATACACGACGCTCGTCGTCGTTCCGGCTACAGCGAGCGTTGTCCCCTGCTGAAGCTCCACTTTTCGTAGGCTTTTGGCGAAGCACGCAAACGCCTCGCAGGTGATCGCGCGCAACAGAGTGCTTCGCGAACTATCTTGCTGAAAGGGCTGCATAAACTTCGTACGTATCGCAGGCGCTTCCGGATGCAATCCATGAAACCCAACGGGTTCTAGGAAAAAGTCAAGCGGTGGCTGCCCGCCGTACGTCTGCGTACTTAAACTAGATTAAGACGGACGAGCCAGGAACAAAGCGCTGTGCGGCTCGTACCACCGTTGAAGGCTATGGAGAGCGCTCAGATGACCGAAGACACTTTGACGATCGACGTTCTCGATTCCCGTGCTCGGCGCCGGGAAGATCGCCGCGACCTTTTTCGCATGATGGGCGGCAAGGCGCTGATGGCGGGCACGGCCACCGTGGCGGCGACGACATCGGCGTTCGCGCAGACGGCAGCGCCGACCGACGCCGACATCCTGAATTTCGCACTTAACCTCGAATATCTGGAAGCGCAGTTTTACTCGTTCGCGTCGTTCGGCACCGGGCTGAACAACAATCTGCTGACCGGCACCGGCACGCAAGGTGCGGTGACCGGTGGTCGCCAGGTCCCGTTCCAGGACACGGTGGTTCGGCAATATGCGCGGGAGATCGCGCAAGATGAAATCGCGCACGTACAGTTCCTTCGCGGCGCGCTCGGCGCGGCGGCGGTTTCGCAGCCCGCGATTGACATCGGCAGTGATCCGAACGGCGCCTTTTCGTCTGCAGCTCGTGCGGCCGGGCTGATTGGCGCGGGACAATCGTTCGATCCGTACGCTAACGACAACAACTTTCTGCTCGGCGCCTTCATCTTCGAAGACGTCGGGGTGACCGCCTACAAGGGCGCCGCACCGCTGATCACCAGCAAGGTGTTTCTGGAAGCCGCGGCGGGCATCCTCGCCGTGGAGGCTTACCACGCCGCGCTGGTTCGCACGGTTCTCTACGGCCGCGGCGTTCAGACGCCCAGCCTGCGCACGTCCGCGGACGCTATCTCGGACGCCCGCGACAGCCTCGACGGCTCGTCCGATCTCGATCAAGGGATCAGCCCGATTCCCGCGTCTGGCGCGCAGTCGCCGGTTGCGTCCAACATCGTGCCGGTCGACCAGAATGGCCTGACCTTCAGCCGGACCGGCGGGCAGGTGCTCAACATCGTCTACTTGAACCGCATGGCGGTGACGCGTGGTGGGTTCTTCCCCAATGGCGTCAACGGCAACATCAGAACGAGCGCTGCGAACTAAGCTTCGCGACAAATACCCTTTTGCAGGCTTGGAGGCCGCTCACATGAACTACGACATGGCAATGATCGATGCGCTTACGTATCGCGCGAAGCGTCGCGAAAGCCGGCGCGAATTCTTCAAAACGGCAGGATCCGCCGCGGTTGCAGCCGGTTCGGTATCGCTCCTGGCTGCTTGCGGCGGCGACGGTGACAACAACAACAGTGGCGGTGGTGGAAGTCCCCCGCCGCCCACGGGCACCACGCCGCCACCGCCGCCACCGGCCAGCGCGACGATCGGCGACCCCGAGATCCTGAACTTCGCGCTGAACCTCGAATATCTGGAAGCGGAGTTCTACTCGTTTGCGGTGTTCGGTCGCGGCCTAGACGCAAGCTTGCGTACGGGCATCGGTACTCCCGGCACGGTGACCCCCGGCCGCCAGGTGAACTTCACCGATCCGGTTGTCGCGCAATACGCGCTTGAAATCGCCCAGGACGAGATCGCCCATGTGCGCTTTCTGCGTGCCCAACTCGGCGCCGCAACGGTGGCCGAACCCAGCATCGACGTCGGTTCGTCGGCAAATGGTGCGTTTAGCGCCGCCGCCCGGGCGGCGGGTCTGGTTGGGGCCGGTGCGGCGTTCGATCCTTATGCCAACGACGAGAACTTCCTTCTCGGCGCCTTCCTGTTCGAGGATGTCGGCGTCACGGCTTACAAGGGCGCCTCGCCGCTGATCACGAGCAAGGTGTTCCTGGAAGCCGCGGCGGGCATTCTCGCGGCCGAGGCGTATCACGCGGGGCTCATCCGCACGATCCTGTTCCGCAAGGGCCTGGATACGCCGTCGCTCCGCTCGGCGACGGTGGCGATCTCCAACGCCCGCGACTCGCTTGATGGTGCCTCGGACATCGACCAGGGGATCGTCGGCACGGCCGATGCGTCGAACATCGTTCCGACAGACGCCAACGCGCTGGCGTTCAGCCGCAACGGCGGTCAGGTTCTCAACATCGTTTACCTGACTCCGACGGCATCGCGGACCGGTGGCTTCTTCCCGAACGGCGTCAACGGGGCGATCAACACCAGCCAAGCCAACTAGGCCTCACGAGGGGCCTTGCCCTTCACGCCTATAGGAAAGGGCCGTCACGCTTGTGCGTGGCGGCCCTTCGTCTTTTGGCTCATTCGCCAGGGCAGCGGACCATCAGGCAAATGTCTGAAGCTCGCGACCCGGGCCGATGGCCATTTCGAGATCAAGCGGCGACCGACTGGCCAGCGCCGTCGTCGTTTGCCGAACCTTCGACCAGTGGGGTCTGGCCGTTCAGCTTGATCTTACGCGGCTTCATCGCCTCGGGTACCTCCCGAACAAGTTCGATCCGCAGCAGCCCGTCCTTCAGGTCCGCAGTCTCGACCCGCACGAAGTCCGCGAGTTCGAACTTGCGCTCGAACGAGCGGGTGGCGATCCCCAGATGCACGAACTGCCGCCCCTTGTCCTCTTCGCGCTCGGCCTTGCGGCCGGAGATGGCGAGAAGGTTCTGGTGGCTGGTGATGTCGATCTCATCGGGCCGGAAGCCGGCAACCGCGAGCGTTATCGCGAACCGGTCGGCACCGATGCGCTCGATGTCGAACGGCGGGTAATTGTCCTGTCCGTGGGCGCGCTGCCCGGCTTCCAAAAAGTCGAAGAGCCGATCGAAGCCGACGGTCGCGCGGCGGTACGGGGTAAAGTCAGTGGCAGCCATTGTTTAGTCCTCCTGTGAGCAACCGATCGCCGGGCGCTCCACACGAGGCAGCGCCCGGCGCCGCGCAAGATTGTTCGCCCGCAGGCGGTTTCAAGAGGTTTCCGATAGAATTTTTGCGGGTCCAAAAAGCAAACGCCTGAACCGCTCGAAAGCGGCCCAGGCGCCCGCGTGACGATCGCTCGTCAGCCCCCTTTGAGCGGCCGACCCGCACGCGTCAGTCAGAACGCGGGATCGGCCTAGCTCCCCGAACCACCGCCAGAGGCTGTGTTTCAGGTTTTCCGGCTACGCCGCACTTCCGGGATTGTCACCGGCATTTCAGACAGGACGGTGATTAAGCAACGCCCCTGTGGCGTTCCCGCCACACCGATCCGTTCGGACCCGCGGTTGCCTTGCCGCGCCCGTCTGCCTAGACGCGGGCGCTCCGCTGGGACGCTCCAAATACATGCGCTTGTCACGATATCTGCTGCCCGTCGCCAAGGAGGCGCCGTCCGACGCGCAGATCATCTCGCATCAGCTGATGCTGCGCGCCGGCCTGATCCGCCAGACTGCGTCGGGCATCTACGCCTGGCTTCCTCTGGGCCTTCGCGTTCTTAACAAGATCGAGGGGATCGTCCGCCAGGAGCAGGACCGCGCCGGCGCCGTCGAGTTGTTGATGCCGACCCTCCAGTCCGCCGACCTGTGGCGGCAGTCCGGCCGCTACGACGCCTACGGGCCGGAGATGCTGCGCATCCAGGATCGCCACGGCCGCGACATGCTATATGGTCCGACCAACGAGGAGATGATCACGCAAATCTTCTCCGGCTGCGTGGCGAGCTACCGCGATCTGCCGCGCACGCTCTATCACATCCAGTGGAAATTCCGCGACGAGATCCGCCCGCGCTTTGGCGTCATGCGCGGGCGCGAGTTCCTGATGAAGGACGCCTACAGCTTCGACCTCGACGAGGCCGGCGCGCGGCACAGCTACAACCGCATGTTCGTCGCCTACCTGCGCACGTTCGCGCGCATGGGGTTGCAGGCGATCCCGATGCAGGCCGACACCGGCCCCATCGGCGGCGATCTCAGCCACGAATTCATCGTGCTCGCGCCTACGGGCGAGAGCGAGGTCTTCTATCACCGACGCTGGGAGGAGGGGTTCGCCAACGACGTGGACGCGGACGATCGCGATGCGCTGCAGGCGTTCGTGTCCGAACGCACCGCCGATTACGCCGCCACCGACGAGAAGCGCGACCACCAACGCGAAGCGGCGGCGGGCGCCGACCTGCGCCAGTCGCGCGGTATCGAGGTCGGACACATCTTCTACTTCGGCGACAAATACTCGGCGAGCATGGGCCTGACGGTCCAAGGCTCCGATGGCAGACCGGTGACCCCCCAGATGGGCAGCTACGGCATCGGCGTGTCGCGCCTGGTCGGCGCGGTGATCGAGGCAAGCCACGACGCCGCCGGCATCGTCTGGCCCGACGCGGTGGCGCCCTTCGGCGTCGGTCTGGTCAACATGCGCGCCGACGATGCCTCGTGCACGGCGGCGTCCGACGAGCTTTATGCGAAGCTAAACGGGGCAGGGGTCGAAACGCTCTACGATGACCGTGACGAGCGCGGCGGCGTCAAGTTCGGGACCATGGACCTCATCGGCCTGCCTTGGCAGCTGATCGTCGGCCCGCGCGGCCTCAAGACGGGCGTCGTCGAACTGAAGCGCCGCGCGACGGGCGAGCGCGAGGAACTCTCGATCGAAAGCGCGCTGGCGAGGCTGACCTCGTGATCCTCAACCGCTACGAGCGCATGATCGCCAAGCGCTACCTTCTCCCCGGCAAGGGCGAAGGCTTCATCTTCCTCGTCGCGTCGATCAGCACCGTCGCCGTGATGCTCGGCGTCGCCGCGCTGATCATCGTCATGTCGGTGATGAACGGCTTCCGCGCCGAGCTGTTCGACAAGATCGTCGGCCTCAACGGTCATGCCCTTGTGCAGGGCTACGGCGGTCGTCTTTCCGACTGGCGGCAGATCGTCGAGGAGGCCCGAGGGACTCCGGGTGTAACAGGTGCCACGCCGTTGATCGACCAGCCTCTAATGGCGACTTCCAGCGGGCGCGTAGAAGGCGTTCTACTCCGCGGAATGCGGGTGGAGGATATTCGCAACAATGCGACCTTGAATGGAAAAGTGCTGTCCGGCAGCCTGTCCACACTGACCGCCGGCAGCGAAAACGTTGCGGTAGGCGTGCGGCTGGCCGAGTCACTCGGCGTCAAGGTCGGCGGCACGATCACCGTGATTAGTCCTGAAGGTCGCACCACCCCCTTCGGTACAGTGCCGCGCTCGGTGCTCTACAATGTTGCCGCAATCTTCGAGGTCGGTGTCCACGATTTCGACAGCGCCTATGTCGTCATGCCGATCGAGGATGCGCAAACGCTGCTGCTACTCGGCGACGCCGTCGGCATGGTGGAGATCACAACTTCCAACCCTGACAAGGTGGGGGAAATCCTCCGCCCGCTCGCCGCGCAAACGGCGGGCCGCGCGGTCGTCACCGACTGGCGGCAGATGAACGCCGCCTTGTTCGAGGCGCTGGAGGTCGAGCGCATTGCCATGTTCGTCGTGCTGTCGATCATCATCCTGGTGGCCGTGTTCAACATCCTGTCGAGCCTCATCATGCTCGCCCGCGCCAAGATGCGCGACATCGCCATCCTGCGCACGATGGGCGCGTCGCGGAACAGCATCCTCAAGGTCTTCATGACTGTCGGAACCATCGTCGGCTTGGTCGGCATCGCCGCCGGGCTCGTGCTGGGCGCGGTGTTCCTGTTCTTCCGCCAGTCTGTGGTCAACTTCGTCCAGGTGGTGACCGGGCAGAACCTCTGGGACCCCTCGATCCGCTTCCTGACCGAGCTTCCGTCCAAGACCGACCCGTTCGAGGTGCTCGCCATCGTCGTCATGGCGCTGCTCTTCTCGTTCCTCGCGACGCTCTACCCCGCGTTCAAGGCGGCGAGCACCGATCCGGTGCAGGTCCTGCGCTATGAGTAATCCGTCCGCCAACGACTCCCTCGTCGTGACCGGCCTGACGCGCAGCTTCACGCAAGGCGATGTCACGATCGAGGTGCTGCGCGGCGTCGACCTGCACGTCGCGCCCGGCGAGATCGTCGCGCTGCTCGGTCCCTCCGGGTCGGGCAAATCGACGCTGTTGCAAGCGGTTGGGCTGCTCGAAGGCGGGTTCCAGGGCTCGATCCGCATCGCGGGCGAGGAGGCGGCCCAGCTCGACAACGAAGGCCGCACGCGGCTTCGCCGTACCGCGCTGGGCTTCGTCTATCAGTTTCACCACCTGCTGCCCGACTTCAACGCCGCCGAGAATGTCGTGCTGCCCCAGTTGATCTTCGGAGCCACCCCGGCGGACGCCGCCTCCCGCGCCGCCGGCTTGCTCGGCGCGCTTGGCCTGGGCCATCGCCTGACGCACCGCCCCAGCCAGCTGTCCGGCGGCGAGCAGCAGCGCGTCGCCGTCGCGCGCGCGCTTGCCAACGCCCCCAAGCTCGTTCTGGCCGACGAGCCCACCGGCAATCTCGACGAGGCGACCGCGGATGTCGTCCTCGAAGAATTCCTGCGCCTGGTGCGGAACGAAGGCAGCGCCGCGCTGGTTGCGACGCATAATGTCCGGCTTGCGGCCAAGATGGATCGCGTCGTGCGGTTGCACGAAGGTCGTCTGGAGGAGCGGGCCGTCGCGGTTTCAAGCGAGGGTTAGTTATGCGCAATTGGACAGGGTTGGCGGCGGCTCCCTTGTTGCTCGTCGGCGTCGCCGGGTGCGACCTGCTCGGATCGAAGAAGGCCGAGGAGAAGGACGGTAAGGCCGCCACCACCAAGGTCGCTTCCGCCGCGTCGCGCCTGTGCGCCGCCAACGCCACGTATACCCGGCTTAAGGAAAGCGCCTTCGACGAGGCCAAGCGCATTCGCGAGCGCGACACCGAAGCGCTCGATGCGCTCGCCGACGCATCCGTCGTCCGCATGGAAGACCCGTTGCTGGAAAGCCGCGACGAGGCGCTCGGCCTGACGGTCTGTTCGGGGCGCATGATCGTCGAGCTTCCGCCCGGCGCCGGTGCCGCGTTCAACGGGCGCCAACGTCTCGCCGCCGACATCACCTATTCGGCGCAGGCGGCGGCGGACGGCAGCGGCACCGTGTATAAAATCGATGGCGGCGAACCGATCGTTTATCGCCTGGCCGCTTTCGACCCGAGCGGCGCCACCCGTACGGCATCGATCGAGCCGTTGGGGATCGAGACGCCGCCCGCGGCGGCCGACGAGCCCGACGTCATCACCAGCACGCCGGCCCCGCGCGTCGCGCCTCCCGTGCCGCAACCGCGCACGCCGCCACCTCCTGCGCCCCGGACGTCCTCCCCGCCGCGCCCGGCACCCGAGCCCGCGACCGTTAAGCCGGATCCGGCGACCGAGCGCGCGCGCCGCCTCGCCGCCGCGGAGCGCGCAACCCGGGCCGCCGCCGGTGTCCGCGAAGAGCGCGCCGCCGCTGCCGCAGCCGCCGCCGAACGCCGCGCCAGGGCCGAACGCATCGCCGCCGCGCAGCGGGACGAACGCGGCGAAGAGGCTGAGGAGGTGCGCCCCACGCGCACCGCCCGTGCGCCTGCCGCCGCCCGCCCTAGCTTCAATTGCCGGTACGCGCGCAGCCGGGTCGAAAAGATGGTGTGCGGCGACCCCGACCTCGCAGCCCGCGACCGTCGCATGGCCGCGCTTTATTACCGCACGAACGCGAGCAGCGATCCCGTGGTCCGCCGACGCCTGTCGGCCAGCCGCCTGCGCTTCCTCGCGTATCGCGACCGCTGCCCCAACGAGGCCTGCGTCGCGGCCGCCTACGAGGACCGCATCGACGAGATCAATGACCTCGCCGACCAGTGATGGGGCGCCGCGCGGCGCGCGAGTGGCGATGATCTCCGCTTCCCAGAATCGATAACGCCTCGCATAGTCGAGGCATGGCGTTTGTCCCCCTTCGCATCCTGTCCGCCTACACGATGCTTGAAGGCGCGATCGATCCCAAGGACATCGCCAAGACCGCGGCGCGGCACGGCTTCCCCGCCGCTGCGCTGACCGACCGCAACGGGCTTTACGCGGCGATGCCGTTCGCCGACGCCTGCCGCGCCGCGGGCGTGCAGCCGATCATCGGCACGATGCTTGGCGTCGCCCGGCCCGGCGAGGTCCAGGGCCGGCCGCCCATCATCGATTGGCTTGCGCTCTACGCCCAGGACGAGGCCGGCTACGCCAACCTCTGCGCGCTGGTGTCCGAGGCGCATATCGGCCGGCCGGTAGAACAGGAGCCGCACGTTACGCTGGCGGCGCTGGAAGGGCGCACCGATGGCCTGCTGGCGCTGACCGCGGCTGCGGAAGGCGCGCTGGCGCGGCTGTTCGCCGCGGGACAGGTCCGCCCGGCCGAGGAGTATGCCGACGCGCTGCAGCGCCTTTTCCCCGATCGCCTGTACATCGAACTCTGCCGCCGCGGCGACGAGACGGAGATCGCGGCGGAGGCGGCGCTGATCGAGCTGGCGTTTGCGCGCGACCTGCCGCTGGTCGCCACCAATCCCGCCTGCTTCACCGATCCCGCGTTCCACGGCGCTCATGATGTCATGCTGTGCATCGCCGCCTCGGCTTACGTCGACACCGAGGAACGCCAGCGTTCCTCGCCAGAGGCTTGGATCAAGCCGGCCGAGCAGATGGCCGAACTGTTCGCCGACCTGCCCGAGGCGCTCGCCAACACCGCGGTGGTCGCGCAGCGCTGCGCGGTTGCGGCGCCCAAGCGCAAGCCGATCCTGCCGACGCTCACGGCCGACGAGGCCGAGCAATTGCGTCGGGACTCGCGCGCGGGGTTGGAGAAGCGGCTGGCCAAGCTGCCCGGCGAGTTCGACCGGCAGGTCTATTTCGATCGCCTCGACTTCGAGGTCGAGGTCATCGCCGGCATGGGTTTCGCCGGCTACTTCCTCATCGTCGCCGACTTCATCAAGTGGGCCAAGGGGGAGGGCATCCCCGTCGGACCCGGTCGTGGATCGGGCGCGGGTTCGGTCGTGGCCTGGGCGCTGACCATCACCGATCTCGACCCGATCCGGCTCGGCTTGCTGTTTGAACGCTTCCTCAACCCGGAACGCGTGTCGATGCCCGACTTCGACATCGATTTCTGCGAAACGCGTCGCGGCGAGGTCATCCGCTACGTGCAGAACCGCTACGGCGACGATCGCGTCGCGCAGATCATCACGTTCGGTCGTTTGAAGGCGCGCGCCGTGCTCAAGGACACCGGCCGCGTTCTGCAGATGAGCTACGGCCACATCGACCGCCTTGCCAAACTGGTTCCCAATCACCCCACCGACCCGTGGACGCTGGAACGCGCGCTCAACGGCGTTTCCGAACTTGCCGCCGAGTACAAGAACGACGAGCAGGTGAAGCGCCTGTTCGACTTGGCCATGAAGCTCGAAGGCCTGCCGCGACACGCGTCCACGCACGCCGCCGGCGTCGTCATCGGCGACCGTCGCCTCGACGCGCTGGTCCCCCTCTACCGCGACCCCCGCTCGGACATGCCGGTGACGCAATTCGACATGAAATATGTCGAAGCCGCGGGTCTCGTGAAGTTCGACTTTCTCGGCCTCAAGACGCTGTCCGTGCTGCGCAAGGCGCAGGAGATGCTCGGCGCGCAGGGCATCGACGTCGACTTCGACGCGCTCGACTGGACGGACCCGGCGGTCTTCGCGCTGCTGCAGCGCGGCGATACAGTCGGCGTCTTCCAGCTGGAATCCGAAGGCATGCGCCGCACTCTGGCGGCGGTGAAGCCGACCTCGTTCGAAGACATCATCGCGCTGGTCTCGCTCTACCGCCCCGGGCCGATGGACAACATTCCGATGTTCGGCGCGCGCAAGAACGGGCGGGAGCCCATCGCCTACCCCCACGCGCTGCTCGAGCGCGTGCTGGCGGAGACCTACGGCATCTTCGTCTATCAGGAACAGGTCATGCAGGCCGCGCAGGTCGTCGCGGGATTCTCGCTGGGCGAGGCCGACCTGCTGCGCCGCGCCATGGGCAAGAAGATTCAGGCGGAAATGGACGCGCAGCGCGAACGCTTCGTGTCCGGCGCCGGCAAGAACGGGCTGTCGCGCAAGGAGGCGAGCACGCTGTTCGACCTCATCGACAAGTTCGCGGGCTACGGCTTTAACAAGAGCCACGCCGCCGCATACGCGCTGATCGCCTACCAGACCGCGTGGCTGAAGGCGCACCACCCGACAGTCTTCTTCGCGGCCTCGATGTGCTTCGACATCAGCCTGACGGACAAGCTCTGCCTGTTCGTCGACGACATGCGGCGCAGCGGGGTTGCCTGCCTGCCGCCCTGCGTCAACGCCAGCGCCGCCGAGTTCGCGGTCGAGGCGCATGGCGACGGCGTGGCCGTCCGCTTCGCGCTAGGAGCGCTCAAGGGCGTCGGCGAGGGCGCGATGGAACAGCTCTGCGCCGAGCGATTGACGCACGGACCCTTCAAGAGCCTGGATGATTTCGCCGACCGCATCGATCCGCGCGTGCTCAACCGCAAGCAGATAGAAAGCCTGGCCGCGTCGGGGGCGTTCGACGGCATCACCGCGTCGCGCCCAGCGGTGTTCGCCGCCGCGGAGACGATCCTGGCGCATGCCTGCCAAGCAGCGGACGCGCGCGAGAGCGGGCAGGGTGGGCTGTTCGGCGGCGATGCCGGCGGCGCCGCGCCGATCCAGCTGCCCCGCGCCGCGCCCTGGACGCTTGCCGAGCGCATGGCGCACGAGAAGGACGCGTTCGGCTTCTACTTCTCCGCGCACCCCGTCGACCGCTACCGCCATCTGGCGGACGCGAACGGCGCCAAGAGTTTTTCCGCGCTCGCCTCGTTGCCGATCAGCGCCGAAGGCGGGCGCACGGGTGCGGTCATGGCGGGGCTGGTGGAGGACGCGCGCTGGCGCACGTCCGCTAAAGGCAAGCGCTACCTCATCGCCTCGCTGTCCGACGCGTCCGGGCAGTTCGAGGCCACTGTGTTCGACGACGCGGTCGCCGCCGATATCGAGAGCGCGGCCAAGGTCAGCGGCTGCGGCCTGCTGACGGTTGAGCTCGACCGCCGGCCCGGCGAGGAAGCGCCGCGCGTCACGGTGAAGCGCATCCAGCCGTTCGAGGCGCTCGCCCGCCGCACGCGCGTCGAACTCGTCGTCACCGTCCGCGACGCCGGCACGATGGCGCTGCTCGCGGCGGACCTCAGAAACGCGCGCGGCGGATCGGGTCAGGTTCTCGCGGAAATCGACGACGGAACGCAAACCGCGACGTTGCTGCTCGGCCGCGACTTCGATCTCGACGCCGAACTGGCGGCGCGCATCGAACGTATCGTCGGGTCCGCGTGCGTCCGGCTGGGCGTGATCGCACCCCCTCAACTTGCCTTGGTCGGATAGGAGACATGCAGATGATCGGCGGAATGCAGGACTGGCCCCTTCGCATCCCGCGCCTGATCGAGCATGCCGAACGCGAACACGGCGCCCGTGAGATCGTGTCGCGCTGGGCGGACGGCAGCACGACGCGTACGAACTGGGCCGGCATCGGCCGTGACGCGCGCCGGCTCGCCAACGCCCTAACGCGCCTGGGCATCAAACCGGGCGACCGTGTTGCGACGCTGGCGATGAACCACAGCCGCCATTTGGTAACCTGGTATGGTACAATCGGTCTCGGCGCGGTCGTCCACACGATCAATCCGCGCCTCTTCGACGACCAGCTCGACTTTATAGCGAACCACGCCGCAGACCGCGTCCTGTTCTACGACGCCGCGTTCGCGCCGATCATCGAGCGACTTGAGCCACGATGGCCGACGATCGAACATTATGTCTGCTTCGACCCCGCCGGTGCGGACGACGGCTTCGAAGCGCTGATCGCTGACGAAAGCGACGCGTTCACCTGGACCGAAGGCGACGAGCGCGACCCGGCGATGCTCTGCTACACGAGCGGCACGACGGGCCACCCCAAAGGCGTCCTATACACGCACCGCTCCACGGTGCTGCACGCGATGGCGGAGGTCGCGCCCGACGTCTTCGGCCTCTCGGCGCGCAGCGTGGCGTTGCCCATCGTTCCGATGTTCCACGTCGCCGCCTGGGGCCTGCCGTTTTCCGCCGCCATCGCGGGCATCAAGATCGTGTTCAGCGCCGACTACCGACCCGACGTCCTGTGCGAACTGATGCAGACCGAGCGGGTGACGCACAGCGCCGGCGTGCCGACGGTGTGGCTGGGGCTGATGAAATATGTCGACGCGACGGGCGCGTCGCTTGGCGCGCTCGACCTCGTGACGATCGGCGGGTCCGCGGCGCCGCGCGCGATGATCGAATGGTTCATGGGGCGCGGCATTCGCGTCGGCCATGCCTGGGGGATGACGGAGACCTCGCCTATCGGCACGTCCGGCGCGCCGCCGGCCGGCTGGGACGACATGTCGCACGCGCAGCGGATCGACTATGTCGTCAAGCAGGGGCGGGTGCCGTTCGGGGTTGAGCTTCGGATCGTCGGCGATGATGGCGTCGAGCAGCCGCGCGACGGCGTTTCTTCAGGTGCGCTGCAGATCCGCGGGCCGTGGGTCATCGCCCGCTATTTCGGGGATGAGAGCGGACCGGCGGCCAAGGAGGGCGGTTGGTTCGACACGGGTGATGTGGCGGTGATCCACCCGGACGGCGTCATGCAGATCACGGACCGTGCCAAGGACGTCATCAAGTCGGGCGGCGAATGGATCAGCTCGATCGAACTCGAGAACGCCGCGATGGGCTGCCCCGGCGTTGCCGAAGCCGCGGCGATCGGCGTGCACCACCCCAAGTGGGACGAACGGCCGCTGCTGATCGTGGTGCGCCAGAAGGAGGCGGACGTCGCGCCGGAGGCGATCCTGGAGCACCTGTCGGGTCACGTCGCGCGCTGGTGGCTTCCTGACGAGATCGTCTTCGTTGAGGCGCTGCCGCACACCGCGACGGGCAAGCTGCTCAAGACCGCGCTTCGCGAGCAGTACAAGGATCACAAGCTTCCGACCTGCTAGAACAGCCGCATCTGCGCGCCCTCCGGCGGTCGGAACAGGTCGCATCGGAGCTCGGGGTAGGTCGTCGAAAGGCCGTTCCTGCGCATCGCGATCTTAAATCGCGTGCGCAGCAGATCGGCCCAAGGCCCGCTGCCCCGCATCCGGGTGAAGAAATCCGGGTCGTTGTCGCGCCCGCCGCGGATGGACCGGACGATCGCCATCACCTTGTCCGCGCGGTCCGGGTAGTGCGCCCGAAGCCACTCCTTGAATAGATCGGCGATTTCGTACGGCAGGCGCAGCGGCACGTAGAAACATCCCCGCGCGCCGGCATCGGCCGCCGCTTCGACGATATGCTCCAGCTCGTGATCGGTGATCGCGGGTATGATCGGCGCAATGGCGACGAAGGTCGGCACGCCCGCGTCGCTCAACGTCCGCACCGCCGCCAGCCGCTTGGCCGCCGGTGGCGCGCGCGGCTCCAACGTGCGCGAGACCTTGGGATCGAGCGAGGTGATCGAGACCGCCACCGCCGCCAGCCCGTCCGCCGCCATGGGCGCGATGAGGTCGAGGTCGCGCACGACGCGGTCGGACTTGGTGGTGATCGACAGCGGGTGCCGAGTCTCGCTTAAAACCTCCACGATCGCGCGCGTGATCCCGTAGCGGCCTTCGATCGGCTGGTATGGATCGGTGTTGGTGCCGAGCCCCATGGGCGCGACGGCATAGCTCTTTTTCGCAAGCTCCACGCGCAGCAACGCCGCCGCGTCCGGCTTGGCGAACAGCCGCGTTTCGAAATCGAGACCCGGCGACAGATCGTGATAGGCATGCGTCGGCCGGGCGAAGCAATAGATGCAGCCATGTTCGCAGCCGCGATAGGGATTGATCGAGCGGTCGAAGCCGATGTCGGGCGAGTTGTTGCGCGAGATGATCGTGCGGGGCCGCTCGATCGTAACGCTGGTCCGGGGAGCGGGGCGCGCGCCGTCTACGAGCAGCCGCTCTTCAAGCCAAAGGTCACAAAGGTCACGCCCACGCGCGAGAAAACGCGTGCTTTCCCGATTGCCGACGGCACCGCGTCCGGGAGTGGCGACAGCTTCGGCCATTCACCAGAGCTAGCGGCTTCAGAAGAACAGATCAAGAACGATATCAAGGACGAAGTTCGACCTGTCCCTCGTCGGCGCTGGCGACCCGGCGGCCAACGCTCGGGAAGAGCGGCCATTTGCCCTGCGCCATTGCAGTGAGGCTCGGCGACGCTTCCCCGGCGTGCGCCTGGTAAATCCAGTAGTTGCGCAGGATCGTGGGCACGTAGCCGCGCGTTTCCCAATAGGGCAGCGACTCGATGTAGAGCAGCGGATCGCCGCCGTCGCGAACCGACTGGTTCCACCTCTCCACCGGCACCGGGCCGGCATTGTAGGCGGCGATGACCTTGGGCAGCAGCCCGCCCGTGGCGCTGCGGTCGCGCAGCTGTTCCAGGTACGACTGGCCGTATTCGATGTTGTAGGTGGGATCGGTCAGCTGCGAGGTCGAGAAATACTCGCCCCGCGCCCGCGCGATGTCCCCCGCCGTGCCGGGCCGCACCTGCATCAGCCCCGTCGCGCCCGCGGGGCTGACGACGGCGGTGCGGAAGCCCGACTCCTGCAGCGTGTGCGCGAACACCAGCGCCTTGTCGACGCGCCACCCGCGCTGCGGGTTGTATCGCGGGGCAGGGTAGCGATCCTCGGTATAGATGACGGCGCCCTGGGGACCGTTATGCGCCAGCCAATATTGCGCGGACGCCAGGCTGAGCTTGCCGGCGAGGCGGACCAGGCCGTTGTGGTCGGCCGCGCGGCCGATCCGCGCCTGGTGGCGCAGCGCCTGCTCCGCCAAGCGGTTCTCGCCGATATCGGCCAATATCGTCGCCGCACGCACATTGGGCCGCGCGTTAAGGGCCGTCAGTGCCGCGTCGTTGTTGGAGCGCATCAGCTTCGGCTTCAGCCCGAGATATGCGCCCGCGAGCAAGCCGTAGAAGGTCTCGCCGTTGCGCGCAGCCTCGCGCATCCGCGCCTGCACGCCTTCGGGGCGTCCGCATCTCAGTTCGGCGCGCGCACCCCAATACTGACCGGCGGCGCGCAGTTCGCTGTCACGCGCCCGCGCCGCGACGCGCCCGAACGCCGCCGACGCCGTGTCGCAGTCGGCGGTCCGCCACGTCGTCAGGCCGAGAACCCAGTCGCCCTGCGTCGACCATTCGCCGCTGCCCCGGCTTGCCGCCTCGGCCAGACGCCGCGCCCCGGCGTAGTTGCCGACGACGTAGTAGATCCATGCCGTCCGCTGCTGCCACTCGGTACGCGCGTCGGGGGTCAGATAGGGTTCCCGCGCGATCAGCAGCGCTTCGAGCTCCGCCGGCTGGTCCGCCTTGATCAGCGGCTCGGCCGCAAGGCGCAGCGAATCGCTGACCGGGTCGCCCGCTACCGCGCGCTCGCGTTCGCGACGGGGGGAAGCGGTCAGGCTGACGAGTCGCTGCTCGGGCGGCAGATACGGCAGCACCTGCGCTCCCCGGGACCGCGCCAAGGCGGCGAGTTGCGACGCCTGCGGCAGATCGGGCGCGGCCTCGATCAGCGCGAGCAGCGGTCCGGCCTCCACGCGCGGCGACCCTTTCGCCAGGTAAAGCTCGGCCCGCGCGGTCGCGTGCAGCGGCCCGTCGTGCATACCGTCCAGCATCGCCGACGCCATCGACCAGCGGCCGTCGCGAATCGCGGCGAACACCTGACGATATTGCGCAGGGGTCGCGGGCACCCGCGCGGCGGGCTGCACGTAGACGGACGGTGCAACGGCGGGCGCTGCTGTGACCGGCGTGGAGACCGGCGGAGCGAGGCTTGGCACCGGCTGCGAAAAGCTAGGCGCCGGCACGGCCTGGTACACCTGCGACGGCGGCAGGTCGGATGTGGTCACGGCGGGAGCCGGTGTCGTGTTCCGCACGGCTTCCTTGGCGAGGTCCAGCACCAGCGGTTCGGCCGACGCCGCCGAGCCGGCGAAGGCCGCCGCGGTGGCGAGGTAGAACTTCAGTCCGGTCGTCATTCTCAAAACCCTTCGACCAGTCGCTGGAGGTCGGCCCACGCGCCCGCCTTGGCGGCGGGTCGCTGCAGCAGGTATCGGGGATGATAGGTGGCAACGGCGTTAACGCGCGCCCCCCCGATCTCGATCGGCAGCAGCCGGCCGCGGGCGGCGGGGAGCGCCAGGCCCGTCATCACGCGCACCGCGGCCTCGCCCAGCAGCAACAGGCGCCTGGGCGCGGCCAGCGCGACATGGTGCTTCGCCAGCGCCCCGCACGCCGAGGCCGTCTCCGCGTCCAGCCGCCCGCCGGGGGCGGCCAGGCACGATAAGGTGGTAAGATAGATCGACGCGCGGTCGCGCCCGATCGCCGCGAGCATGCGGTCGAACAACATGCCGCATTCGCCGGAGAAGATCTGACGCGCCAGCGCGTCTTCGCTGGTCGGCATGTCGGCCAGCATCATCAGCCCCGATGCCGGATCCCCCGACGGCAGGATGCGCGTCGTGCCGGGGCCGGCGAAGGGCAGGTCGGGCTGCGTTTCGTAGTGGTGGCGGAGCGCGAGGAGATCGGCGGGCAACGCCGCGGCAGCGACCGGAGCAGGCAGGGCTGGCTCGACCGTGGTCGCGAGCCGCGGTGGCGCGAGCCAGTCGCGCGGCGCTTCCTCGATCAGCGTGTCGACGCCGGCCGTCGCCCACCAGTCGATGGCGCTGCGGGCTTCGTCGATGTCCATGGGGCCGGTGGTGTGATCCACGCCCATTACCAGCTATGATGTTGACCCGTTCGTCAATCCGCGTTCAGTGCCTCAGACGCCGGATCGTGGGTCCGGCGCGACGAGCGACGCATAGACCGCACGCAGGCGGACCGAGGACGATATGACGGCAAGAGAGTCGATGGAATACGACGTGGTGATCGTCGGCGCCGGGCCCGCGGGCCTGTCGGCCGCGATCCGCCTCAAGCAGCTTGCCGCCGACGGCGGACGCGAGGTGTCGGTCTGCGTACTGGAAAAGGGATCGGAGGTCGGCGCGCACATCCTGTCGGGCGCGGTGCAGGACCCCAAGGCGCTTAACGAGTTGTTCCCCGACTGGCAGGACGGGCCGAACCCGCCGCTGACGCAGCCCGTCACGTCCAACGAACATTGGGTGCTGACGAAAGGCAAAAAGTTCAATCTGCCGCACCTGATGATGCCCGGCTTCCTCGAGAACAAGGGCATGTTCACCGGCTCGCTCGGCAATTTCTGCCGCTGGCTAGCGGAGCAGGCGGAGGGCCTCGGCGTCGAGATCTTCCCCGGCTTTGCGGCGGCCGAAGTGCTGTTCCACGAAGACGGTTCGGTGAAGGGCGTCGCGGTTGGCGACATGGGGATCGCACGGGACGGCACGCACAAGGGCGACTACCAGCCGGGCATCGAACTGCACGCCCGCTACACCTTCTTCGCAGAAGGCGCGCGCGGGTCACTGACCAAGGTGGTTAAGCGCATCTTCGACCTGGAGGCGGACTGCCAGCCGCAGGTCTATGGCCTCGGCGTCAAGGAATTGTGGGACATCCCGGCCGACAAGCATCAGCCGGGCCGCGTCATCCACACGCAAGGCTGGCCGCTGACGGACGCATGGGGAGGGGGGTGGATCTACCACCAGGCGAACAATCAGGTGTCGATCGGATTCGTGGTCGCGCTATCGTATCGCAACCCAACCTTGTCGCCCTTCAGCGAAATGCAGCGCTGGAAGCACCACCCGGCGATCGCCGAGATGCTGGAGGGCGGCAAGCGCGTTTCCTACGGAGCGCGCGTCATCAACGAGGGCGGCTGGCAGTCGATACCCAAGCTCGCCTTCCCCGGCGGGGCGCTGATCGGCTGTTCCGCCGGTTTCGTGAACGTGCCCCGCATCAAGGGCAGCCACACGGCGATGAAGTCCGGCATGCTCGCCGCCGAGGCCGCCTACGAGGCGATCGCCGCCGATCGCGGCGCGGACGAGTTGACGACTTACGAGCCGGCGCTGCGGTCCAGCTGGATCGCGACCGAGCTGCAGTTGGTCAAGAACGCCGAACCGGCTGTTTCCAAGTTCGGCAGCACCATGGGAACGGTGATTGCCGGCACGGACATGTGGATGCGCGCGCTGGGCATCGGCTTGCCGGTGACGATGAAGCACCACCCCGACCACAGCCAGCTCCACCGGATCGATCTCGTCGAACCGATCCGTTATCCCAAGCCCGACGGGGTGCTGAGCTTCGACAAATTGTCCTCGGTGTTCCTGTCCAACACCAATCACGAGGAGGATCAACCCGTCCACCTGACGTTGCGGGACCCCGACCGGCCGACCGACGTCAATCTGCCGCTCTATGGCGGACCCGAGCAATATTACTGCCCGGCGGGCGTGTACGAATATGTCGAAGAAGCCGGCGCGCCGCGCCTGCAGATCAACGCGCAGAACTGCGTCCACTGCAAGACCTGCGACATCAAGGACCCGACGCAGAACATCAATTGGGTCGTGCCCGAAGGCGGGGGAGGGCCCAATTATCCGAACATGTAAGGCGCTCGCCTCCGCGTGCCTGATCGCCGCGACGACGGCGCATGCCGCCGTGCCGCCGCGTCCGAGCGCGGCGACGGCTTACGTGCGCGCCCGCGCGGCGCAGGCGCTTGGCGACCCGTCCGCCGCGGCCGCCGGCTATGCGCGCGCGCTCGCCGCCGACCCGACCAACACCGACTTGGCCGCGCAGGCGCTGCGGCAGGCGATCCAGGCCGGCGATTGGGCGCTGACGGCGACGGCCGCTACCCGGCTGGAGCGCGGCGGGGCGCTGCCCGCCGAGGGCGTGCTGTGGACGCTGGCGGACGCGATCAAGCGCAAGAAGTGGCGGGAGGCGTCGGCCGCGACGGAACGGCTTGCGGCCACCGGCGGCTTCGGGGTCATCGTGCCCGTGGTCCGCGCCTGGATCGGTGTCGGGACCCGCGCCCGTGATCCGCTGTCTCTGCTGGGCGAGTCGGACGATCCAGCGTCTCGTGCCTACCGCGACGAACATCGCGCGCTGATCCTGTTGGCCACAAAACGGCCGGATCTCGGCGCCGGCGCGATTGCCGCCGCCGCGACCGGCGGCGGTGGCCGCATGCAGCGCCTGCGCCTGGCGGGCGCGGCGCGCTTGGCCGAGCTGGGCGACCGCAAGGCCGCGGCGGCGCTGCTCGCCGGCGGAGACGAACCGCTGCGCGTCGGGCGTGGCCTGCTCGCGGCTGGCAAGCCGATCCCGGGCGCGGTGGTGTCGCCGGCCGACGGCATGGCCGAGCTCTTCGCGCGTTTCGCGGTCGATCTGCAGCGCGAGCGCGTGACGCCGCTGGCGCTCACCTTTGCGCGGCTTTCAACCCACCTGGCGCCCGGCAACAGCGAAACATGGCTGGTGACGGCCGAGCTTCTCGCGGCCGAAGAGCGCCGTGCCCCGGCGCTGCAGGCTTTGCGCCAGGTGCGTGCCGGCGATCCGTTCGCCGGCGTCGCTCAGGCGGCGCGAACGCAGTTGCTTGTTCAGAGCGGGCAGCTCGAACCGGCGCTTGCAGAAGCGCGCGCCGCGGCCGAGCGCGCCGGCGCGACGGTGGCGGAGGTCACGCGCTATGCCGACCTGCTGGCCGAGGCGAAGCGCCACGCCGAGGCCGCGCCGCTCTATGCCCGCGCCATCGCGATGCGCGAGGCCGGGGCACCGGGGGCGGACCTCTGGCTGTTGCACCTGCTGCACGGCAGCGCGCTGGAGGAGGGGGGTCGCTGGCCCGAAGGCAAGGCGGCGCTGGAGGCGGCGTACCGCATCGCCCCGCGCGAACCGCAGGTGCTCAACTATCTGGGCTACGCACAGCTCGAACGGCGCGAGAACCTGGACGCGGCCGAGGCGCTGATCCGCGAGGCGAGCCGGCTGCAGCCGGACGACGCGTCGATCACCGACTCGCTCGGCTGGGCGCTGTTCCGGCGCGGCAAGATCGCCGAGGCGATCCCTATCCTGGAACGCGCCGCCGCCGCCGATCCGCGCCAGGCGGAGATCGGCGAGCATCTCGGCGACGCCTATTGGACGGCCGGCCGGCGCGTCGACGCGCGCTACGCCTGGAGCGCGGCGCTGTTGCAGGCCGACGGCGAGGAGGCGGCGCGGCTGAGAGCCAAGCTCGACGTCGGGATGACGCCCGCGAACGCCGCGCCGTGACGTCCGCGCTGACCGAAACCGCCTACGCCAAGATCAACTTCGCGCTGCACGTCCGCGAACGGCTGCCCGACGGCTACCACCGAATAGAAACGCTGTTCGCCTTCTGCCGAGACGGCGACGTGCTGACGGCTGCGCCCGCCGAGCGGCTTAGCCTCGAGATCAGCGGCCCTTTCGCGCAGGGCCTCCGCGCGGACGAGACCAACCTCGTGCTGCGCGCCGCGCACACCTTGGCCCGCGCGACGGGTACGGACGCGGGCGCGTCTATCCGCCTCGACAAGCGCCTGCCGATCGCGTCCGGCATCGGCGGCGGTTCCGCCGATGCGGCCGCCGCGCTGCGGCTGCTGCCGCGCCTGTGGGGCCTCGATGTGCCTGAGGAAACCTTGCACGACATCGCCGCCAGCCTCGGCGCCGACGTGCCCGCCTGCCTCGCCTCACAAGCCGCGCGCGGCGACGGACGCGGCGACCGGCTGCAGCCCGCGAAGGGCGGGACCGGCACGCCGGTGCTGCTCGTCAACCCCATGCTGCCGCTGTCCACGGCCGTCGTCTTCGCAGCCTGGGACGGGGTCGATCGCGGGCCCTTGCCCAAGGATCCGGGCGAAGGACGCAACGACCTTCAGCCGCCTGCGATCGCGTCCTGTCCGGCGATCGCGGACGTTCTGGACGTTCTCGCCGCGCGGGCGGGCACCACGCTCGTCCGCATGTCCGGATCGGGCGCGACCTGCTTCGCACTGTTTGACAAACCGGATGCGCGGGACGCCGCGGCCAACCACGTCGCCGCCGCGCATCCGGGTTGGTGGCGCCTCGCGACGACCTTGCGCTAGGCAAGGGCGGCCCCGCCGCGCTAAGCGCCGGGCATGAGATTGCCGCTCCTTCTTCTGCTGCTCGCAGGCTGCGACCGCGCGCAGGCTCCGGCCGAGCCGGCCGAAGTACCCGCCGGCACTCCCGCCGCTTGCGCGCTGAACGGGTCGGATGCGCTGACCGAATGCCAGGTGCTCCGGACCACGGGCGAGAACGGCGTCACCCTGACGATGATCGCCCCAGACGGCGGGTTCCGCCGGCTGGCGGTGGCGGCGGACGGCGGGACGATCACGACCGCCGATGGCGCGCAACCGGCGCGGGTCGGCCGCGGACCCGGCGGCGAAGTCGAGGTCGCGGTGGCCGGCGACCGCTACCGGCTGCCCGCCGCGCAGCCGTGACGCCGATCCTTACCGCGGCGGAGATGCGCGCCGCGGAAGACCGGGCGATGGCGCAGGGCACGTCCGTCGACACGCTGATGCAGCAGGCGGGCGAGGCGGTCGCCGCCAAGGTCGCCGCACATGCGGGCTCCGGCGACGATGTTCTCGTGCTCTGCGGCCCCGGCAATAACGGGGGCGACGGCTATGTCGCCGCGGCGTCGCTGCTGGCCTCGGGCGTCGCGGTTCGCGTCGCGTGCAGCGCACCGCCCGCGACCGATGTCGCCCGCCGGGCGCGGGCGCAATGGACGGGCGAGGTCGTGATGATCGAAGACGCCGAGCCCGGCGCCGTCGTCGTCGACGCGCTGTTCGGCACCGGGCTGTCCCGAGCGCTCGACCCCGCGGCGGCCGGACCGCTGGCGCGACTGGTGGAGGCGGCACGCTGGAGCCTGGCGGTCGATCTGCCCAGCGGCGTCGACAGCGACACCGGCGCGCTTCTGTCTCCCGCGCCGGCGTTCGCCGCGACGCTCGCGCTGGGCGCGCTCAAGCCCGCGCACTTACTCTCGCCTGCTGCGGGCCTGATGGGAGAAATAGAGGTCGCCGATATCGGCGTCGCCGTCGCGTCCCACCTGCAGGCCCTCGCGCGTCCACGTCTGAACCCTCCGGGACCTGCCGACCACAAATACACGCGCGGGCTTGTGACGGTCGTCGGCGGCGCGATGCCCGGGGCCGCGGCGCTGGCCGCCCTCGGGGCGGCACGCGGAGGTGCCGGATACGTGCAGTTGCTCGTCCCCGAACGCACGCCCGGCCTGCCGCATGCGATCGTGCAACGCCCGTTCACCGAAGCCGCGCTGCTCGCCGCTGCGATCGGCGACACCAGGATCGGCGCGGTGGTCATCGGTCCCGGCCTCGGCCATTCCGAAATGGCGCGCAGCGCCGTCGCGGTCGCGCTGGCCTCGGGGCGGCCGCTGGTCATCGACGCCGACGCGCTGTCGCTGGTCGAAGACGCGATCACCGCGCCGGCCATCCTGACGCCGCACGAGGGCGAGTTCGCGCGACTCTTCGGGGATCTTCCCGGTACGCGTTGGGAACGCGCGCGGGCAGCGGCTCGCGCCACCGGCGCCGTCGTCGTCCTCAAGGGCAGCAACAGCGTCGTGGCCGCTCCCGATGGCCGCGCCGCTTTGTCCCGCCCGCTGCCGCCCGGCCTCGCCACGGCGGGCACGGGCGACGTGCTCGCCGGTCTGGGTGGGACGATGCTCGCGCAGATGGGCGATCCGTTCGCCGCCGCCTGCGCCGCCGTGTGGATCCATGGTGACGCCGCGTGCACGCTGCCGGCACCGTTCATCGCCGATGATCTCGCCTCGCCGGCCCTCGGCGCGGCCGTGGCGCGCTGCTGGTGAGCGCGGTCGTCCGGCTCGCCGCGCGGGGGGAGGGAGTCACCGCCAATGGCCGCTTCGTGCCCCTCGCCGCGCCCGGCGATACGCTTCTCCCCGACGGCACGCTTGCGGCCGGTCCGCATCGCCAGAAACCTCCCTGCCGCCACTTTCCCGAATGCGGGGGTTGTCAGCTCCAGCATGTCGATGACGCGGCCTACGCCGCCTTCATCGTCGACCGGATCGCATCGGCCTTGCGGGCGCAGGGCTTCGATGACGTCCCGATCCGCACCGCGCACCTGTCGCCGCCGCGCAGCCGCCGCCGGGCGACGCTGCACTTCGCCGCCCGCGGCAAGGCCGTCGCGATCGGGTTCAAGGCGGAACGCAGCCATGACATCATCGACATGCGCGAATGCCACATCCTGCGCCCCGAACTGTTCGCGCTCGTCGAACCGCTCCGGCGTTTGCTCAAGGGGCGCGGCAAAGCCGGACAGGCGGCGCTGTCGCTGATCGACGGCGGGGTCGACGCGGCGCTGACGGGCGCCGAGTTCGACGGGCTGGAAGGCGCCGACGCCCTGACCGAATTCGCCGGGGCGCACCGGCTGGCACGGCTGTCCCTCGACGACGGCTACGGCCCGCAAGCCCGCTGGGAGCCCGAGCCCGCGAGCGTAACCATCGCCGGCACGCCGGTGCCTTTCCCCCCCGGCGCCTTTCTCCAAGCGACCGCCGACGGCGAGGCGATACTCGCCGCGTCCGTAGGCGAAGCGGTGGCGGATCCGAGAACCACCGCCGACCTGTTTGCCGGCCTGGGTACATTCGCGCTGACGCTGCCCGGCCGCGTTGTGGCCGTCGAAGGCGCGCGCGACGCCGCCCTGGCGTTGAAGAACGCCGCCGGCCGATCCGGGCGCAACATGGCCGTCGAACATCGCGACCTTTTTCGTCGTCCGCTGACGACGGCGGAGCTGGACGGTCTCGACGCCGTGGTTCTCGACCCGCCCCGCGCGGGCGCCAGGGAGCAGGTGGCGGAGCTCGCGAATTCCGCCGTGCCGCGCATCGCCTATGTGTCGTGCAACCCCAGCACCTTCGCCGGCGACGCAAGGAGGCTGGCGGACGGCGGCTACCGGCTCCAGTGGGTCCGGCCGGTGGGCCAGTTCCGCTGGTCGACGCATGTCGAACTCGCGGCCTTTTTCATGCGCTGAGCGCCTTTGCGGTCAGTCGTGGTTCAGCGGTCGCGCGCTAATCTGGCTCTCAAGAGCCATCCGAGGAAGAGACAAGCCATGCGCCGTATTCTAATTGCCGTACTGGCCGCGGCGGTCCTGCCGCTCGCGGCATCCCACCCCGCGCCGCGGCTCACCCCCGAGGCGGAACTGGCCAAGACTTTGGAAGGCCGGACCGCCGGCAAGCCCGTCAACTGCATCAGCCTCAACCGCGTGCGCAGCAGCCGGATCATCGACGACACCGCCATCGTCTACGACGCGGGGAACACGCTTTACGTGAACCGGCCGCGCGGGGGCGCCGAGTCGCTGGACCGCTGGGATACGCTGGTCACGCGCCTTCATTCCAACCAGCTCTGCAGCATCGATGTCGTCCACCTGTACGACTCCGGCAGCCGCATGGAGACGGGCTCCGTTCTGCTCGGCGAATTTGTGCCTTATCGGCGTCACCCCACAAGTGGCTTTTGAAGGGATGCTGTCGGCGCTCGGCCGTAACCGTCGACGCCCCACTTAGCCCGGCTCGCCGTTAAGCACCGCGACCATCCTTCCGGCTCAGCCACAGCGCGACGCCGACAGCGATCGACGCCGGCCCCGGAATGCCGTGGGTGCCGGCGACCATTTGGATTAGCGGCAGGAAGTAGACCAGCATCAACGGCCAGCGCGGACGGGCGCCGTCGATCATCAACAGCACCGCCGCGACGGTCAATGGCAGCGTGTCGTATGACAGCAGGTATGGCGTACCGAACGCCGCGGCGGCGAGGAAGATGCCGTTCGCCCGCAGGTCGGTTGCGGCGGGGCGACGTCGGAACGTGCGCCAGATCAGCGCGGCGGCGCATGCTGAAGCGACAAGCTGCAGCGTGGCCGCCACGTCCACCGAGACGCCTGCCGTGCGCGCGTTCATGAAAATCGTCGGCATGAAAGGGCCGCCCAAGACCGCTGGATCGGTCAGCACCAGAGACTGGTTCCCCAGACCGGTTCGCACGTAAGCCACCCAGACTTCTATGCCCCAGACCAGCGCCGTCGCGCCGGCAAGGACCGCTGCCGTTGCGAAGGCCGCCGCAATCATCCGCCAATTGCCGGTCGCAAGTAGCAAGACGGGGAAGAATATAACCAGTTGAGGCTTGATCGTCAGCGTACCGAGGATGATGCCGGCGAACACCGGGCGGCTTTGCCGCCAGCGCAGGACGGTCAGGATCGCGGCGGTCGCGACGAATGCAAATTGGCCGGACATCAGGCCGAACACGGCCGCCGGCGCGAGCACCAGAATGAAGACGTGCCGCGTGTGGCCTATCCAAAGGCGAAGCGCCGCTACGAACAGCACCAGCCCGATCCCCGTCCAAATGGAGAGCGCAACGAAGTAGGGCAGGGCGCCGAAAGGAGCGGCGAGCAGCATCGCCGATGGCGGGTAGGACCATTGCTGCCGCGGATAGCCGGCGCCGACGACAGATTCGACCGCGCTCCAATAGGTAAGAAGGTCGTAAAAGCGCGCGGGATCGGCCCCCAGGGCAGCCCGACCGTACATCCAGAAATTCAGGAAATCGCGACCGACGACCAGACCGGTGCCGTCCCGTGCTACCGGCCAATGAAGGTCCAGCGTTGCGAGATAAAAAGGCACGAAGATGAGCGTGAGGAAAACCGTCGCGACGGTAAGGGTACCCGTGCCGTCTTCGTGCCGGGGCAAAACGACAGATTTTGTCCCAGCAGACGAACGGCGGGGCGGCGAAAGTATAACCATCGCCGCCCCGCTTAGCGAAAAACGATTAGCGCATGCTTAGCGTCGGGTTAATCGAACATCCGGGCGAAGCGCCGCGGCTCCCGGTCGCGCCAGTGACCGCGGTGATACGCGTCGGAGGCGAGCAGCGGCAGCACCGAAGTCGCTTCAGCGAACACCATCTGCTCCATCGCCGTCGACACCTTGCCCCACGACGCCGCTTCCTGCAGCGTCGAGGACGAGCACGCGCCGTCGCGAACGTCGGCAACCGTGATCTGGATCGCGTACTTGTGCACCGCGACATCCTCGTGGCCCAGGATCTCCGCGCACACGACCGTGTCCTGCACGAAGTTCTTGGGCACGCCGCCGCCGATCATCAGCAGGCCCGTGTCGCCCGCCTTGATCTTGATGTCGGTCAGCTCGCGGAAGTCCGCGATCGAGTCCATCGTCAGGTAGCGCCTGCCCTGCTTCATCGCATCGACCTGGTGCTTGACCAGACCGAAGCCCGCCGACGAGTCGGTGAACGCCGGGCAGAAGATCGGCACGTCATGCTCGAAAGCGAGCTTAACGAGGCTGTTCTCCTTTTTGCCGTGAACGGTCAGCCAGCGGCCCATCTCGCGGATGAACTCGCGCGACGAATAGGGACGCGGCTCGAGACTGTTGGCGATGTCGCCGATCGTGTGATCGGTTTCCTGCAGCTTCTCCTCATCGATATACGTGTCGTAGATGCGATCGATGTAGAGCGAGCGCAGCGTGTCGTCGTCGGGAATCTCCAGCGCCTGGTAGTGCTTGTGGCCAAGCGCTTCGAAGAAATCCATGTCGACCACGGTTGCGCCGGTGGCGACAATCGCGTCGACCATGTTGTGCTTCACCAGGTCGGCGTAGAGGTCCATGCACCCGCCCGCGCTGGTCGAACCGGCGACGACGAGGATTACCGAACAGCCGGGATCGGCGAGCATCTGGTTGTAAATGTCCGTGGCGCGGCCGAGGTCGCGCGACGTGAAGCTCATCTTCTTCATCGCATCCACGATCGGGCGCGCGTCGAAGCTCTTGATGTCGATATGTTCGACCTGATTGGCCAGAAGTTCGGCCTTGCGGGTATCGTTGATCTTGGTCTCGCTATTCATGTGTCGCTCCGGGCGTTGGGGCCGCGCGAACGGCGCCTGCCAAAGTCTTCAACTGCAATTGCAGGAAGATTCCTCTGACAGGCGCCGGCCGAACGGGGTGGGGGTGAACTGGTAAGTGGGCTGTATCGGCCTACAGCTTAACGACGTTGGAACGGCGATCCTCGCGGACGGCACCGCCATACAGGCTCGCCATCGGTTCGTCGGACACGATCACGCGTTCCTCCTCGCCGAAGCCGTTAAACCCGGTCCGCATCGCGCAGCCATAGGCGCCAAGCATCCCGATCTCGATATAGTCGCCGGCCTGGACGTCGCCCGGCAGGGAAAACGGCCCTGCCATGAAGTCCATGTCGTCACAGGTCGGACCGTAGAAGCTGAAGTCCATGTCGCGAACGTGGGACGCCTGCGGACGCACCAGCTCGACGGGGAATCGCCAGCCGATATGCGCGGCATCGAACAATGCGCCGTACGCGCCGTCGTTGATGTACAACTCGTCGCCGCGACGCTTCTCGACGCGCACCAGGATGCTCGCATACTCGGCGCACAGCGCGCGGCCCGGCTCGCACCACAATTCCGCCGAATAGGAGATCGGCAGCGCTTCGAACGCGCGGTGGATGACCTCGAAATAGGTCTCCAGCGGCGGCGGCTCCATTCCCGGATAGGTCGACGGGAACCCGCCGCCGACATCGATGATGTCGACCGTCACCGCCGCCTCGACGATCGCGGCGCGCACCTTGGCAAAGGCCTGTGCGTAGGCGGCGGGCGACATCGCCTGACTGCCGACGTGGAAGCACAGCCCCATGGCGTCGGCGGCCTGACGGGTCGCGAACAGCAGATCCTTGGTCTCGCCGGCCTCCGCGCCGAACTTGGACGCGAGGCTGAGCTTGGCGTGATCCGACGACACGCGCAGCCGCACCAGCAGGTTGAGGTCGGTCGCGTTCTCCGTGGCGCGCAGGATCTTCTGCAGCTCGTCCATCGTGTCGAGCGAGAAGGTGCGCACGCCGTGCGTCCAATAGGCTTCGACGATCGCTTCCTCGGCCTTGATCGGGTGCATGAAGCACAAGGTCGCCTCCGGCAGCTGCCGGGCGACAAGGCGTACTTCGCCGATCGACGCGACGTCATAATGCGTGATGCCGCTGTCCCACAGGATCTGCAGCAGCGCGGGGCTCGGGTTCGCCTTCACCGCATACATCGACGTGCCGGGAAACTTCTCGCGAAAGAAGCCGGCGGCCCGCCTTGCGGCGTGCGGACGAAGCAGCGTGACCGGCTGGACCGGGCGCTGCGCGTTCACGATACCCAATGCCGACCCGAGGGCCGCAGTGTCGTTCGGGAGCTTCGCTAGCCCCAGCGCGCTATGATGCTTGTGCAATTCAAGGGACCTCCAATAGATCGTTCGTGAAAAGCTGCCTTGCGGCTGGAAGTCCCATGGGGCAGCGGAGACGCGATATAGGTACCGCTTACACGGGTGTAAAGATAATAGAGGGTCCGCTGTTTACGCCCGGGAAACCATCGGAAGCGGGTGTGCGTGCGGCGGCCGGGCGCCTGCGCGGCGTCGTGGTCGAAACGCCGCTGCTGCCTTTCGACCATGAGGGCCTGCGCGTCTGGATCAAGGCCGAATCGCTGCAGACCGGCGGCAGCTTTAAGCTGCGGGGCGCCACCAATCGCCTGCTTCTGCTCAGCGAGGTGGAGCGCGCCCGCGGAGTCGTGGCCTTCTCCTCCGGCAATCACGCGCAAGGCGTCGCCATCGCCGCCGCGCGGCTCGGCATGGCCGCGACCATCGTCATGCCGTCGGACGCCCCGGCGGTGAAGCGCGACGCCACCGCGGCGCTCGGCGCGACGATCGTGCCGTACGACCGCGCCACGCAGAGCCGGGAGGAGATCGCCGCCCGCATCGCGCACGACACGGGGGCGACGCTGGTTCCATCCTTCGACGACGTCGACGTGATCGAGGGGCAGGGCAGCTGCGGAGTCGAGATCGGCCGTCAGTTCCGCAACGCCACGGGCGGGGAGGTCGAACGCGTGGTCGTCTGCTGCGGCGGCGGCGGCCTCACCGCTGGCATAGCCCTCGCGCTGCCCGCCGCGGAGATCGTGCCCGTCGAACCCGACGGATGGGACGACATGGCGCGCTCGCTAGAGGCAGGCACACGGCTTCCCGTCGCCGCCGATGCCCCGCCCACGCGTTGCGACGCGCTGCAAACCCGGCTGGTGTCGCCGCTCACGTTTGACGTTCTTCGCGAACGCGGCGCCCGCGGCCTCTCGGTAAGCGAGGATCAGGTCGCCGACGCCATGCGGGTCGCCTTTGGCCGATTGCGACTGGTGGTCGAGCCTGGAGGCGCGGTGGCGCTGGCGGCGCTGCTTTCGGGCAAGATCGCCGCGACGCCGGGAACGGTTGTCGTTCTGAGCGGGGGTAACGTCGACCCCGCATTGTACGCGGCGCTACTGGGAGGCTAGGCCGCCGCGCTCCGCGACGCCTTTCGGATCGGTTGGGGGTTCGCTCCCTCGATCTCCTGCGTCAGCGCCTCGAGCTGGGCGGCCAGTCGCCGCAGTTCGTCGGCATAGACCACCGGGTCCACGCCGGCCTGGCCGGCCTCGGCGGCGCCCAGCAGGTCTTGCAGCATGAGGCCAATGCACGGGAGGATCGTGCCCTCGATCCGCTCGAACGCTTCGTCCACGCAACGCTGCCGATCTTCAGGGGCCATGGCAGCAGCGCCTCGCACGACCTTGCTTAAACCCGCGTAAACGACCATTCGGCCGCTTATGCCGCTGCCCATGACGACCATCGCCGCCGCGACCCTGTCGATCATGATGCTGGCGGTGTTCGCGCTGACGGCGGGCGGGCTCCACCTCCTTGCCAAGCGCCGCCCGGCCAAGCAGCCCGTCCTGATGCTAATCTGCGCCGCCGTGCTGCTGGTCAACGTCCTGATCTGGACGTTACCCGGCTGACCGGCACCGGCTGCGCCAGCCGCATGTCGAGGTAGTTGTCCACCGACTTCATCAGCTGCGGCATCTCCTTGGCGAAGAAATGGTTCGCGCCGGGGATCACGTCGTGGTGAATCGTGATGTGCCGCTGCGTGCGCAACTTGTCGACGAGCTTCTGCACCGCGACGGGCGTCACCACTTCGTCCGCGTCGCCCTGGATGATAATGCCGGACGACGGGCAGGGCGCCAGAAACGTGAAGTCGTACATGTTGGCGGGCGGCGCGATCGAGATGAAGCCCTTGATTTCCGGCCGGCGCATCAGCAGCTGCATTCCGATCCACGCGCCGAAACTGTTACCCGCGATCCAGGTCTGCTC
>DASQNO010000124.1:0-31803 GCA_035644935.1 Sphingomonadaceae bacterium | reverse complement strand
GGCGGTGGTGGGCAACGGCAACGTCGCGCTGGACGTCGCCCGCATTTTGGCGAAGACGCGCGACGAATTTCATGGGTCGGACATCGTCGGGCACGCGCTGGACGCGCTGGACGCCTCGGCCGTGCGCCGCATCACGATCGTTGGCCGGCGGGGCCCGCACCAGATCGCGATGACGCCCAAGGAACTTGGCGAACTCGATCATCTCGCCGGCGCCGTTCCCCTGGTGGACCCATGCGATCTGCCGCCAGTCGAGGAGGACGCCGCGCTGGATCCCGGCCAGCGCAAGTCCGTCGCGCTGCTGCGCGGCTTCGCAGCCGCGCCGGCCTCGAAGGCTAAGACCATCGCCTTCGACTTCTTCGCCAAGCCCGTCGCCGTCGAAGGCGCCGGCCGCGTCGAGCGCCTCCTCGTCGAGCGGACGCGGCTCGACCCGGATGGCCGGGCACAGGGCACCGGCGAGACGTACGCGATCCCCTGCCGCCTGCTGGTCAGCGCCATCGGCTACCGGACGCCGCCGATCGAGGGCGTGCCTTATGATGCGGCCGCCGGCCGCTTCGCCAATACAAGCGGCCGCATCGACGTCGGGACACGCGGACGCCTTTATGCGGTGGGTTGGGCGCGCCGTGGCCCGAGCGGCACCATCGGCACCAACCGCCCCGACGGCTACGAAGTCGCCGACGCGATCGCGGCCGCCGTCCACGACGCCCCGGATGAGGAGCGCGCGGGCGGCGCCGCGCTGGACGCGCTGCTTGGCGCGCGAGGGGTGGACGTGGTCGCCTTCACCGACTGGCAGCGCATCGAGGCCGCCGAACGCGCCCGCGCCCGCGACGGCTCCCCGCGTGAGAAGTTCACCAGGCTCCACGAGATGCACCGCGCCCGCGGCGCTTGAACCCGCGCGCCCGTCCGGCTACAGCCCCCGACGTTCCAGGAGCCGGGTTGATCCGGACGGTCGGGGAATAGCTCAGCCCGGTAGAGCACTGCCTTCGGGAGGCAGGGGCCGGAGGTTCGAATCCTCTTTCCCCGACCAACGTCCGCACCGCCTGCGTAGGCCGTCGCTTCAGCACCTTCGTTTCAAACGATCACGTCGGGAACGATCTCCTGGAGCCGCATGGTCGCACCAGCTATCGCGTGCTCGGAATGCTCCGACGCTAGCGCCGCATCAGGCCAGGCGTTGCCGGGCGCGACCGAAGCGCGGAAACGCAAACGCCTTTCTCGCCGGCGCCGGCCCGGCCGGATCGGCGACCCCGAACCAGAGCGCGTACAGCGCCGGCAGCACCAGTAGCGTCAGCACCGTTCCCACGGCCGTGCCGCCGATCAGCACGAACGCCAGCGGCCCCCAGAAGGACGACAGCGTCAGCGGCGCGAACGCCAGCACGGCGGCCAGCGCGGTCAGCAGCACCGGGCGCGATCGCCTGACCGTCGCCTCGATAATCGCGTGATAGGGATCGAGCCCGCCGGCCAGTTCCGTCTTGATCTGTTCCACCAGGATCAGCGTGTTGCGCATCAGGATGCCGCCGAGCCCGATCAGCCCCAGGATCGCGTTGAACCCGAACGGCTGGCTGAACAGCAGCAGCGTCGGCACCGCGCCGATCAGCCCCAGCGGCGCCGTCAGGAACACCAGCGCCATCAGCTTGAACGAGCGCACCTGCGCCATGATTACGGCCAGCATCAGCAGGATCATCACCGGAAACACCGCCGCCAGCGCGCCATTCGCCTTTTCCGACTCCTCCACCGATCCGCCGGTGTCGATTCGGTACCCGGGCGGCAGCGCGGCCTTGATCGCCTCCAGTTTGGGCAGGATCGCCGCCGTCGCGTCCGGCGCCTGGATACCGGGCGCAACGTCCGCGCGCACGGTCAGGTACGGCTCGCGGCTGCGGCGGCGCAGATACGGCTCCTCGAACGTTGGCACCAGCCGCGCGACCTGCGCTAGCGGCACGGACCGCCCGTCCGCGGTGGTCAGAGTGATGCTGTCCAGGTCGGACAACGCGCGCCGCTGCGGGCCCGTCGCCCGCGCGACCACGTCCACCGTGCGGATGCCTTCGCGCACCTGCGTCACGGTCGCGCCCGACAAGAGGGTCTGCGTCTGCGTTGCCGCGTCCTGCCGCGTCAGCCCAAGCAGGCGCAGCCGGTCGGCATCGAACGCCAGCCGCACCGCCGGCGCGCGCTCGCCTCCGTCCAGGTCGACGCCCTGCACCATCGGCTCGGCTTCCATGACGGCGCGCACCCGGTCGGCGATCTGCCGCAGCGTGTTGCGCTCTGGGCCGACGACGCGGAAGTTGACGGGGAACGGCACGGGCGGCCCGAAGACGAGCCAGGTCACGCGCACACGCGCTTCGGAAAATGCGCCACTCGCGACGACCCACTCCATCCGCTCTGCGAGTCGCCGCCGTGCGGGCGCATCGTCCGTCATTACGACGATCTTGGCGAACGCCGGGTCGGGCAGCTCTGGATTGAGTGCCAGGAAGAAGCGTGGCGCCCCACCGCCGACATAGGACGAGACTGATCGCGTTTCGGGCACGGCGGCGACCGCGCGTTCCAGCCGCTCGACCACCCGCTCGGTCGCGCCGAACGCCGAACCCTTGGGCATGTACACTTCCAGGAGGAGCTCGGGCCGGTCGGAGCTTGGGAAGAACTGCTTCTCCACCAGCGCCATGCCCAGCGCGCTCAGCACGAACAGCCCCAGCAGCCCCGCCACCATGCGGCGCTTGTGGTCGACCACCCAGGCCAGCGTGCCGCGCAGCTGGCGGTAGCGCGGGGTGTCGTACACGGCTTCGTGCCCGCCCGGCTTGGCGGGGATCTCCGGCAGCAATTTCACCCCCAGATACGGCGTCGCGATCACCGCCACGAACCACGACGCGATCAGCGCGAAGCCCGTGATCCAGAAGATATTGCCCGCATATTCGCCGGCGCTCGACTTGGCGAAGCCGACGGGGATGAACCCGATGATCGTCACCAGCGTGCCCGACAGCATCGGCGCCGCGGTCGCGCCCCAGGCGAAGGCGGCGGCCGCGATGCGGTCCATGCCTTCCTCCATCTTCACCACCATCATCTCGATGGCGATGATCGCATCGTCGACCAGCAGCCCCAGCGACAGGATCAGCCCGCCCAACGTGATCCGGTCGAACTCGCGCCCGGTCATCAGCATAACCACGAACACCGCCGCCAGCGTCAGCGGCACGGCGGCCGCAACTACCAGCCCCACCCTGAAGCCCAGCGACGCGAAGCTCACCAGCATCACCGCCGCCAGCGCGACGGCGAACTTCAACATGAACTCGCTGTACGCGTCGTCGATGTTGCGCGCCTGGTCGATCACCTTTTCCAGCGTCAGCCCGACCGGCAGCTCGGCGCGCAGCCGCTCTTCCTCCCGGTCCAGCGTCGCGCCCAGCGTCAGGCCGTTGAACCGGTCCGCCTTGACCACCCCCAGCATGATCGCCGGCTTGCTGTTGTGGCGGATCACGTAGCTTTGCGGGTCCTCGTACCCGCGCTTGACCTCGGCGATGTCGCCCAGCCGCAGCGTCCGCCCGCCGCCGGCCACCGGCACCGACGCGATCGCCTCGGTGGTATCGAACGCGCCGTCGACGCGCACATAGACGCGCGGGCCGTCGGTCTCGACCGATCCGGCGGGCGTCAGCGCGTTGGCGCGCGCCAGCGCGTCGAATATCTGCGGCGCGGTGACGCCCAGCGTCGCCAACCGCTCGTAGGAGAACTCGACGAAGATCTTGGACGGCTGCTCGCCCAGGATGTTGACCTTCTTGACCCCCGGCAGGCCCAGGAAGCGTTGGCGCAGCGTCTCGGCCTCGCCCGCCAGCTGCCGGTGCGGCATGCCCGGCGCCTCCAACGCATAGAGCGCGAAGAACACGTCGTTATACTCGTCGTTGACGATCGGGCCGATCACCCCGCGCGGCAGGTTGGGCGCCTCGTCGCTCACTTTCTTGCGCGCCTGGTAGAACTCGCCCGGCACGTCCGCCGGCGCCAGGTCGTCCTGCAGCACCAGCGTCATCGCGACGAATCCGGGTCTGGACGCGGTCTCCACGCGCTCGAACGACCGCAGTTCCTGCAATCGCTTCTCCAGCCGGTCGGCGACCTGCGTTTCCATCTCCTCCGCGGTGGCGCCGGGCCAAACGGCGATCACCGTCATCGCCTTGACGATGAAGCTTGGATCCTCCGCGCGGCCCAGCCTGTTGAACGCGAACAGCCCGGCCAGCGCCACCGCCAGGATCAGGAAAAGCGTGATCGCGCGCTCGCGCACCGCGAAGGCGGACAGGTTGGGGATGTTCATCGCGCCGCCCCCGTGCCCGTACCGCTCGCCAGCCTGACCGCCTGGCCGGCTTTAAGCAGATGCGCGCCCAGCGCCACGATCCGCTCGCCCTGCGCCAGGCCGCCGGCCAGCCGCACCTCCTCCTCGCCCAGTGCGGCGATCGTCACCGGGCGGAACGCGATGCGCAGCGTGCGGGGATCGACCACCCACACGCCCGGCCCGCCGCCACGCTCGACGATCGCGCCCACCGGCACCGCCGCACCGCCGCCGCCCGCGCCGCCCGCCGCGAGGATGGTGACGGTGGACCCGATCGGCGCCGCAGACCCGCGGCCGCCGAGCACGTAGCGCGCCTGAAACGTCCGCGTGACGGGATCCGCCGATGCGGACAGCTCGCGCAGGGAGGCCGGGAACGCCGACCCCGGCTCGCCGTACAGCGACGCCGTCGCCGTGCGCGCCACGCGGGCGCGGCGCGCCTCCGGCACCGCCACCACCGCCTCGCGCGCGCCGCCGCGCGCGACCCGGATCACCGTCTGCCCCGGCGACACCACCTGCCCGGGCTCCGCCAGCACCTCCACGACCACGCCGTCGACGTCCGACCGCAGCACGCCGTATCCCGCCTGATTGCCCGCCTGCCGCGCGCCCGTGCGCGCCGCCGCCGCGCTCGACCGGGACGCCTGCGCCTGCGCCTGCGCCGCCGCGAGGTCCGCCGCCGCCGCTTGGGCGGCCGCGCGCGCCTGGTCGTATGCCTGTGCCGACACCGCGCCCGCGCTCACCAGCCCGCGCAACCGACGCTCGTCGGCCGCCGCGCGCGTCGCCGCCGCCTGCGCCGCGCCGACCTGCCGGCTCGCCGCCTCCGCCTGGTCGCCCGCCGCCTGCGCCTGCGCGCTCGCGGTCTGGGCGCCCAGCGCGAAGTCGGTGGCGTCCAGCCGCGCCAGCACCTGCCCAGCGCGCACCGTCTGACCCACGTCGACGCTCCGCGCGACGATCTTGCCGGGAACGCGGAACCCAAGGTCGCTTTCGACCCGCGCGCGCACCACGCCGGTGTAGCTATCCGTGTCCAGCGCCGCCACCGACACCAGCACGGTGCGCACGATCGGCGCCTGCGGCGCGACCTCTCCGCTCCACGCTTCCCCGCATGCCGCGACCGCCAGCAGCAGCGGCAAAGTTGAAACTTCGCGAAACTTCATGGTCTGCTCCTCCCAAAGTTTACGCATGACGATCAGCGTAGAACGTCACCTTGCGGGCAAACGAATGCGCGGCCGCTCATGCGCGAAGCCCCCGTATGACGAGTTCGGCCACCGAATCCGCATCGCGGCGCAGGTCGCGGTCGATCGTCTGCTGCAAAACATGGGGGTTGCCGAACGGCACCATGGTGGCGAACACCGCCGCCACCGTTTGCGCCTCGTCGCTCGCGGTTTCGAACTCGCCGCTGGCGCGGCCGTCGCGGATCACCTGGCGCACCACCTCGACGATCCGCTCCTTGTGCCGGGCGACCGAACACCATTCATTCTCGATCGCGACCACGACCATCTCGTGCATCTTGCGGTCGTCGAAGAACATCCTGAGGCTTTCCTCCAACAGCGTCCGGTACACCGCGCGTAGCCGTTCGGTCGCCGTGCCTTCCTGCGCCGCGCTATGCAGCGACGCGCCGACGCGCGTCAGAACATCCACCGCGACCGCCTCGTTGATCGCCAGCTTGCTTTCGAAGAACTTGTAAACATACGCGGTGGAGATCTTCAGGTCGCCCGCGATGTCGGCGATCGTGGTCTTGTCGTACCCGTAATGCGCGAACCGTTCTTCGGCCGCGCGCACGATCTTCTCGCGCATCTCATGCCCCTGCGGTCCCCGCTGGCCGGGCAGCTCGGTCTCGCTCGCATCCATCGCTTGGCACATACCAAATGCTGTGATATTCACAAGTGACGTTTTCTATCATTCGTTACGACGGAGTGCGCCATGGCTCTCTACACACGAACTTCGCCAATTTTGCCCGCCCTCCTCCTCACCTCCTGCGCTGCCGTAGGCCCCGACTACGCCCGCCCCGCTCCCACCGCGTTGCAGGCCGACGGCCCCTACCGCGCCGCCTCCGAAGCCGCCGCCCGCCCCGCGCCGCCCGTCGATCTCGCCACCTGGTGGCGCGGCTTCAACGACCCCCTTCTCTCTGCGCTGGTCGAACGCGCCGCCGCGCAGAACCTGGACCTCGCCGCCGCCGCCGCCCGCCTCGACCGCGCCGCCGCTGCCGCCCGCCTCGCCGGCGCGCAACTCCTCCCCTCCGTCGGCGTCGACGCCAGCGCCGCCGTCAGCCGCCAATCGCTGGAATCCGGCATTGGCCGCATCGCCCGCAACGCTCCCGGCTTCGACCGCACGAGCAGCAGCTACGCCGTCGGCACCGCCGCTTCATGGGAACTCGACCTGTTCGGCGGCCTGCGCCGCGGCCGACAGGCCGCGCAGGCCGATCTCGGCGCCGCGCAGGCGGAAGTCGCGGGCGCGCGCGTCGCCGTGGTCGCCGAAGTCGCCGACGCCTATCTCCAGGTCCGCCTGCTTCAACGCCGCATCGACGTGCTCCGCCAGCAGGTCAACAACGCCGAACGCCTCGACCGCCTCGTCGATCTCCGCTTCGCCGCCGGCATCGTCGCGCGCCAGGAAACCGACCGCACCAACGCCCAGGCCCAGCAGTTCCGCGCCGCGCTGCCGCTTCTGGAAGCGCTGCTGCTCGTCCAGATGAATCGGCTCGACGTGCTGATGGGCGCGGCACCCGGTACTCACCGCGCCGAGCTTCAACGCCCCGGTAACATCCCCGCCGCACCGGGCATCGCCACCGCGCAAGGGCCGGTGGAGCTGCTTCGCCGCCGTCCGGACATTGTTGCCGCCGAACGCCGCCTCGCCGCCGCCAGCGCGCGGATCGGCGAGGCGGTCGCCGAATATTATCCCAAGGTGTCGCTCAGTGGGCTGCTTGGATTCGATGCGCTCGGCGCCGGCCGGCTGCTTTCAGGCGACGCGGCTGTGGCGTCCGGCGTGCTGGGGCTTCGCTGGCGCTTGTTCGACTTCGGGCGCATCGATGCCGCCGTCGCCGCCGCGCGCGGCACCGAACGCGAGGCGCTCGTCGCCTACCGTCAATCGGTGCTGCGCGCGCTCGAAGATGTCGAGAACGGCCTGTCCGCGCTCGTCCGGCGCGTGGCGCAGGCGCGCGCGCTCGCCGAAGCCGAAACATCGCTCCGCCGCGCCCGGGCATCGGTCGGGACGGGCTACACCGCAGGGGTCACCAGCCTGGTGGAAGTCCTCGACGTCGAACGCCAACTGCTCGCCACCCAAGACGAGGTCGCGCAGGCGCAGGGCGAGGCGAGCCGCGCCGCGGTGGCGACCTTTCGTGCGCTGGGCGGCGGCTGGTCCTGACGTGTTGCAATCGCGAGCTCCGCTGACTGAGGCGCAGCTTTGGAGAAAGCCCGGACGGACCCAAAGACGGACCCGCGTCCATCCTAAGCGGCGGGGCGTTGTAGCCAGCGCAAGGAGACCGAAATGACGATCGACCCCAAACCCGGCAATCAACCGGACCCTGACGATATGTCCAACCCGTTTGATCACGATGGTGAGGCCACGGACGCTCCAACGACCCACCCGGATCTGGCGGAGGACGAACTCGCAAGGCTGGGCGATTTTGCATAGCACGGAAGGCGGGGTAGACCTCGTGGTCCAAATTTTCCCAGGTTCACGATGTCCGACCGCCTGAAGGTCCTGCTTCAACATGTTCTGCCCAAGCAGCGCCTGACCACGTTCGCCGGGCGCGTTGCCGGTGCGCAGGGTGGCGCGATGACGACCCGGCTGATCCGCTGGTTCGTGGGCAGGTTCGGTGTGGACATGGACGAGGCCGAGGACGCGGACATCGCCAGCTACAAGAGTTTCAACGACTTCTTCACGCGTCCTCTAAAAGCCGGCGTGCGCCCGCTGGCGCCTGCCGATTTCGTCTGCCCGGTGGACGGCGCGATCAGCCAGTTCGGCACCATCGACGACCACCACATCCTGCAGGCCAAGGGCCACCGTTTCACGACCACCGAGTTGGTCGGCGGCGACACCGCCCTGGCCGCCGAGTTCCGCCACGGCAGCTTTGCCAACCTGTACCTGTCGCCCCGGGATTACCACCGCCTGCACATGCCCTGCAACGGGAGGCTCACGCGCATGATCTACGTGCCGGGCGCTTTGTTCTCCGTCAATCCGGCCACCGCGCGCGGCGTGCCGAACCTGTTTGCGCGCAACGAGCGTGTGGTGTGCGTGTTCGCATCGCCCGAGCATGGCCCGTTCGTGATGGTGCTCGTCGGCGCCACCATCGTCGGCAGCATGGCGACGGTGTGGCACGGCGTAGTCAATCCCAAGCGCACCAACATGGTGTCCGAGTGGACCTATGAAGACCAAGCCGTCCTATTGAGCAAAGGCGAGGAAATGGGCCGGTTCCTTCTCGGCTCGACGATCGTCATGTTGTTCAAGAAGGACACGATCGCCTTTAACCAGGACTGGGCGCCGGAACGGCCGGTACGTCTTGGCGAGGCCATGGGCCATGCCAAGGCGTGAGCATCTTGCGGCAGGCTAGGGTTCGAAAGACCGTGCTCCGGCCGGCGCCCCGCTTGTGTGCATTGCACCGCCAGACTAACCCGACGCGCTTGTAGCCTCGGGCAAACGGTCTCGCGGACGCCTCAACCGCAGTTCTTTGCTTCAGCAGGATCCTCTACCGGCCACACTTTTCGCCGAGCGGTTCCGCACCGACGCTGGACGTCGCACGCTCGGCATCGGCCTGGCCTTGCTTCTCGAAGCGCTTCTGCTGCTCGTCCTGCTCTCGCTTGGGTTCGATAAACCGCCCGAAAGTGACGAAAAGGCGATCACGGTCGTGAACCTCGAATTGGACGAGGTCTTGCAGGAGGCAGCCGAACGGCAAAGCCCTGAAAAGGTGGTTTCGGCGGAACAAACCGCGGAGCCGCAGCGGCCGAGCCCGGAGGAACAGCGTCCAAGCGAGCCTGCTGAACCGCTAACCCCGATTCCAGCGGAACCACTCCCGCAGCAGCCCGCGCGGCCGGTACAAACGCCTGCACCGCCCGCCATCGTGCCGGCCTCGCCGGAACAGTCTGTGCCGGCGGCGGCTCCGACGAACCCCGTCCGGCCCGCGCCAACGGGCCGACCGCTTTATGGGCCACCGGATAGAGGCGGCTCCTCGTCCGGTGACACGGAACGCGTTGGAACAGCTCCCAACGGGGAGCCGCTTTATGCGGCCGCCTGGTATCGCCGGCCGCGCGATGACGAGATGCGCGGATACATGTCGACCGCCAGCGGCCCGGGCTGGGGACTGATCGCATGCCGCACCGCGCGCAATTACCGCGTCGAGGACTGCGTCGCACTCGACGAGTACCCGGAAGGGTCGCGGATCAATCGTGCCGCACTGGCCGCTTCCTGGGTGTTCCAGGTGCAGCCTCCCAGTCGCGGAGGACGGTCGCTGGTGGGCAGTTGGGTCAGGATCCGGATCGACTACGGCACCACGCGCCGGTAGCCGCGGATTGCCGAGCGTCCGGCCCCGACGACGCCCTCGGGGGGATAGAGACACTTACCGGACTCCGGACGACTTCGCCGCTCCGAGGAACGCCAACGCCGGACTGGCCGGCTGCGGCAAGGCTGGACGCTGGGCCTCGGGACGGTCAAACGTAGGTTTACCCGAGTTCGAACAATGTGAGGAGTTCGCCATGCGTGGAATGTTGGTCGCTTTCGCTTTGCTGTCGCTAGCCGGGAACGCGGCGGCCGCGACGCTGACGATGACCAAGTCGCCGACTTGTGGCTGCTGCGGCGCATGGGCGGAACGCATGCGGGCCGCGGGTTTCGTTGTGGTCACAAAAGTCGCGGCGGACGTGACCCCTACGGCACGCCGGCTGGGCGTCCCCGATCGGCTGCGGTCGTGTCACACGGCCGAGATCGGCGGCTACGCGATCGAAGGCCATGTGCCTGCGGCAGACATCAAGCGTCTGCTGGCGGAAAAGCCGCGGGCGGCCGGCATCGCAGTTCCCGGCATGCCGATGGGCTCGCCCGGAATGGAGCACGCCGGCCATGCCGAGCCGTACGAGACGGTGCTGTTCGACCGGAGCGGCAAGACGCGGGTGTTTGCGCGTCACTAGAACAAGAAGCACGTCCTGCGCCGCTGACGCGGGCGACGGCGGCGCCCGACCGTCGGGTTCGAGCTGGCGGAAAAAGCGCCGGGGCACCGCGCTCTTTCTTGCAACTCTCGCGCTGCTTGGATGCGACACCGACCTGCCAACAGCGAGCAAAGCGCCGGATACCGGTACCCCACCCGGCCTGATCGACGACAGCCAACGCTTTGGGGCATTGTTCTGTGCGATCGCGAGCGATCACGGTGCCCTTCTTCGGCATGCCCGACCTTGCGGGGAATCACTGCACGGCATCGGCGAAGATGTGCACAGCGGGTCCCCGCCGCCGGTGCCGGGACGTCACGCATTCTCGTCCGTGCGGCTGGTCGTCGTTCCCGGCATCTTCGGGGAATGCATAGCAAGGTATGCGCTGCCGTTCCAGGACGCGACGCAGCATCTGAAGGCGGCGCACGGTCTTGCGTCAATGGAATGGATACTCGTTTGGGGCCGGTCCAGCAGCCATGCGAATGCCGCGGCAATCGCGCGTTGGCTCCGGCAACATCCGACCGCCCCAGGGCAGCGGCTAATCCTGATCGGCTACTCGAAGGGTGCGACCGACCTCATCGAAGCCGCGGTCCGTCATGAAGAGGCGTTTCCGCCTGGGAGCGCGATCGTCGGCGTCGCGGGAGCGGTGATGGGAACGCCGGTGGCGGACGGGGGCAAGGAAATCTTCCGAGCACTCGCCGGACTGAAGCTGCCGAACTGCGCGTCCGGCGACGGCGGCGGCGCGGAAAGCCTGACGACGGCGGAACGGCGCGCGTTCGCAGGGTCGAAGAAACTGCCAAGCCGGTTCTCCTATTTCTCGCTGCCCGCCTTTGCCGCAACCGCAAACGTGTCCCGCGCGCTGCGGCCTTCGCACGCCGCGTTGCAACGGCATGGCGGGCGCAACGATGGGCAGATGCTAGCACGCGACGCGGTAATCGCCCCTGGCCAGCTTCTGGGGTTCGCCAATGCCGATCACTGGGCGGTGGCGTTGCCGCTTCGCGAGGGGATGCCGTGGGCCGCTGGACTGCTCGACCGTAACGATTATCCCCGCGCAGTGCTGCTGGAGGCGATCATCGCGGCCGTTCTTGCCGTCTCACCGGCCAAGGTGCCGCTGCGTCCCGAAGTGAGCTCGCGAGCATCTCCCGCCCGCGAACCCGCTTGACCGCCATTGCCTGGCTAGCGGAGGCGCGACGCGCCGCCCGCGCTTTGCGCGCTACCACCGTCGCCACACGTCGTGCGCAGCACTCCGTCTACGTGGTCCTGCTACATAGTCCTGCTTTCCCGGCGCGGTGGGGCCTGTACGTCGGACAGACGTCTCGCGACCCAGACTGGCGGTTCGACCAGCACAAGTTGGGGTACAAGGCGAGCGGCGCGGTCAGGAGGTTCGGCTTGCACCTGCTACCGGATCTTGTGGAGCACCTGAACCCATTGCAGCAGTGGGAGTCGTTGGAACTGGAAGCAGCGCTTGCCGATGCGTTCCGGAAAGCAGGGGTGCCTTGGGTCGAGGGTGGTCATTAGGGCTTGCGAGCTGCCGTTCAGGGCGATTCTAGCCGTGCTGAAGCTGCGGTCGGACGACGTAACATGATGGCAGGCGGTCCAAGGGTTTCGCAAGCACTCGATCCGAAAGCTTTCGCTGTGCGTATTTCGAAACCGCTCGATACGACGAACCGAAAAGGGGGCCGTTCTTACTTCAGGCGCCGGGTCGCGGTCCTTGAGTGGTGTTGCGACATGGCGAGCCGCTCGAAGGCGGCGGGCCTCGCCGAAGATGAATTGTTGGAACCTCCAATGACCGAGGAGCTGGTCGGCGATGCACTCGGCCTCACGTCGGCCGATGTGAACCGCACGATGAAGCTGCTCAGGGACATCTGCTCAGGGACAGCGGCATGGTCGAGTGGACAAAGGGGCGACTCACCTGGCGAAACTTCGTCGGATTTGCCGAGCTTTCCGACTTCAATCCCGGTACTTTCACCTTCGCAGATAGCCGACGCCGCTAAAGGTCTGGAGCTGACCAAAAAGCCTCCCGGGCGCCGATCAGGGGCGCATCAGAACACGGAGTTCATCTCCGATGACGGCCCGCCCGTAGAGAAATCCCTGTCCGAAACCGCAACCCTTCTCGCGTAAGGCCGCTTCCTGCTCCGGCGTCTCGACTCCCTCCGCAACGACATCCAGGCCAAGGCTTTCGGCAAGGTTGATGACCGCACTCACGATCGACGCGATCTCCGGCTCTTCCAACATCTTCGCGATAAATGAGCGGTCGATCTTAACGACATTTACCGGAAGGTCCCTGAGGTGAGACAGCGAAGAGTAGCCCGTTCCGAAATCGTCAAGAGAAAGCCGAACACCTGCTTGACTAAGCTTGGTGAGAGCGCGGCTTACATACTCTGCGCCCCGCGCGAGGAAAACGTGCTCGGTGACTTCCACCTCGATCAGCTTGTTAGCGATCTGAAACTCGACCGCACGCTCTAGAAGCTTCTCGGCATAGTCGTCTCGCAGGAACTCAGCCGGAGACGCGTTGATTGACACGCAACCGAAATCTATCCCTGCTCTTTCCCAATCGCGCATGTCACGGAACACCTTCTTCTGCATCAGCTCACCAATTTTAGAGGCGAGTTCGAAATTCTTGAAGGCCTCCGCGACTGTTTCAGGTAGCTGTATTCCGCGGGTGGGATGCTTCCAACGCAGAAGGGCTTCGAATCCCCTGATCTTCCCCGTCTTCAGTTCAACCTTCTGCTGGTAGTGCGGAACCACGGATTGTTCGGAGATCGCGACCCGAGCAAGGTTCAACTGCGAAGCAATCTTTTGAGCCTCCTCGCGCATGTAGTTGTGGAACATCCTAGTGCCGCCACGGCCGGAGCCTTTCAGCGCGTAAAGCGCACTGTCGGCACATTCGAAGAGATCGTTCGCATTGGTGGCGTCGCTCGGAAACAGCGCGCCACCGATGCTGGCCCCGGCGCTGATTACGCGACCGTCGAACAAGATCGGCGAGGACAAGCGACTGAGGATAGACTCGCCCAATCGAAGCAGGTCGTTGGGCGCTCTCACGCCCTCCAGTATGACGGCGAACTCGTCACCCCCGAGACGCGCCACCAGGTCTGTGGAGCGCACCGAGCTTCTGAGCCGGTCGCCGAATGTCTTCAGGAGGTGATCCCCGGCCGTGTGCCCGAGCGAGTCGTTGACCTGTTTGAAGTGGTCCAGATCGATCAGCAGCAGGCCGACCAACCCGCCGGACTCCATGGCGCGAATGGTCGCGGCCTGCAGATGAGTCTGGAAAGAACGGCGATTGGGCAAGTCCGTCAGAGGATCGTGCTCGCTCGTCCAACGAAGCTGATCAGCGGCCTCGCGCGTGGAGGTGATGTCGCGCGAGATCGACAGGATCTGCGTGACCTCGCCAGCCCCGTTCTTCATCGGTGTCACCACTACGTCCCACCATCTGGGCGTTCCCTTGGCGGTGGGACAATAATCGGTGAAACGCGCGGGCCTTCCGGCCCGGGCCTCATCGACCGCGGCTGCTACGGTCTTGCGACTAACCTCAGGCCAAAGCCCGATCCAGTCCCGACCGATGACCTCGTGCACATCGTCGATCTCCATAGCGCATGCGCCGGGAGCGCTCATCAATTCAAGCGTACCATCAAGTCTGATCACCTTGATGCAGTCGTTACTCGCTTCGAGAATGCTTCTGTGGAGCAGTTCACTTTCCGCCAGCGCCAGTTCCGCCAACTTGCGCTCAGTAATATCCTGCTGAATCCCATAGGCGCGTACCTGTTGCTCGTTTCCGTCCGTCTCGATGCGGGCGCGTGAAGCCGTCCAGCGCACCTCCCCGTCCGTTCGCACCACCCGGTATTCGATCGTGGTTATTTCTGCACCCGATGCCACTTGTTCGAGATGGGTGATCACTTTTGGCAGGTCTTCCTGGTGGACGAAGGAAAGCCACTCCCGCTGCGACCAAGTTCCGCGATCTCCGGGAAGCCCGTAAAGAGCAAAAAATGCAGGTGTCCCGACGCTGACGCCGGTGCGCATGTCGATCTCGAAGCAGCCGATCCGGCCCACTTCCTGAGCGAGCTGCATCCGGTCCTCGGATCGGCGAAGCGCCTCCGTGGAATGTTGCCGGACGATCTGTCGTATGGTTCTTCCAACCCGGAGGCGGTCTTCCGGTCGGAGCGTACGAACGAGATCGTTGATCGGCGCTTCGGCGCTTGTCACCGTAGCCCCCGACACGCCCGCGGAGTAGAAGTCGTTCGTGAGTTGCGGTTCGTCTGAAGACCAAACGGTGGAGTCATCGTCCGGAAGCAAGTCGGTGTGGCGATCCATTGCGTTTGTGCACCCATTTTCACTGCCGTCTGGGCAGCGCGTGTCGAACTTGTACCGTCGCAGATTACTGATCTGCATTAGTTTCCAAAGATTAAGGATGTGCATCGCACCTGAGGCTGTATGCAGCAGCGTGCGGAGTCCCGGCTCCCCATCGGCGTTTGCTTGACGCTGCGCCCAAGCTGTTCACAGGGGCTGTACAATCGGAAGTTCGCTTCGTGGTAACGGCCTTCGCCGCACTCGCGGTGCGTAGAGTGGGCGGTCGCTTCGGCACCCGCTCGGTTTCGGCGACGAGTGCGATCTAGGCCCGTGCATTGGCGACGCTGACAATACGATGCTGGTTCACCAGGGAAACGGGAATGGCCCCGTCGAGAAGCTCAGTACGGTGCGGTGGTAGCGAGCGCCCTCGCCGGCTTTGGGAGAGCCACGGCCACCATCTCGCCCCTTCCCGCAATGGTCACTGTTGGTGCGGCTGCAACCGGCATGACGCAGGAAGCTATTCCTGCTCCCGTCAATTGGTACCGGCGGCGTTTCGAAGAAAATGCCCCATGGACACGGCGCGAAGCAAGGCGGTGCGATATCGCTCTATCGTCTCGTCGTTCTCCCACATGTCCGGCGCGGGCCAGTTGGCAACGAGACCTTGCAGCTGCTCGATGTCAAGCAGCTCGGCGGCGGTCCGATCGCGAGCGATGGCGGCGATCTCCTCGCGTAGCTGCCCACGAGCCGCATCCAGGCCTTCGTACCAGTCGGCGCCCTGCGATCCCTTCCTGAACTCGTGCGTTATCGAACGCGGCAGGCGGTCCGCCAGTCCTCTTCGCGCCAGCGCGCGCGGCATCCCGCCAGCGAGAAACTGCGCTGGGGGCACAGACAGGCAGAACTCGACCAGCCGCTGGTCCGCACTCGGATCGCGTACATCGATGCCCCAGCCGCCAAGCGTGCCTTTATTGTAATTGCCGAAATCGACCCGGCCGAGCATCCAGAGCTGCGCATCGCGGATGGTCCGGCGCGGCTGGTAGCTCCAGTCCACGCGGCGCGCAGCGGCGCGGGCGATGAGATCGGGCTCGTCCCTAAGTTCGGCCCGACCTGCACCAACATGAGCAGCCCGGCCCAAGGCCCTGTTGATCAGGCGCCAGACTGAGCCGGGGAACAGGGGGCCGATCGCGGCAGCACCCAAGGTTTCGGCGCGAAAGCCACGCCTTCGAAGTCCCAGCATCTCACGCACGAGCGTAGGCAGGCGGCCGGCGCGGAGCAGTTCGGCCAATCGCGGCATGCCGTCGTAGCTGAAGCTGGCGTTGCCGAGAGATCCGGTGAGGAGAACGCTGAAACCGCGTCGGCGGACATCGTCATGGATGGCGTCGACCCACACGCCGTTGCACAGGTTTAAATAAGGTCTTTCGTACAGGAACGCATTCCGCGCCAGGCTGTCGAGCGGTGACCTGGCATCGGTGCTGACCCGCACATGCTCGATGTTCGGGTAAAGCTCGGCAACGGATGCAGCAAGTGGGCCTTCATCGATCAGGCCTTCGCGGCCGGTGACGAACTCGGGACGCGGGACGGACGTATAGGCGATCACGCGGCCGTGGCTTGCGGCCATCAGGCGCGCTGCGGTGGCGGTGACGGCTGAACTGTCGAGCCCGCCGCTTAGATGCGAGGCCACCTGCCCCCCCGTTCCACGCAGGCGGGCGGCGACGGCGAGGTCGAAGCGCTCGCGAAACGCCTCGATATAGTCCTCGTCCGACGGCAGGCGGAGGCTTTGGGCGGGAGGATGCCAGTACCGGTGCGCCCGATCACCGTCTCGATCCACGACCAGGTACTGCCCGGGCGGGACCTTGAAGATTTTCTCGAAGAAGCTCTCGTTGCCGCTTTCCGGCACGCCAAGGAGGAAGTCGCTAGCAGCAGGCCGGCTAGGTGAACGCGGGACCCCGGTTAACGCGTGCAGCCCCTTGGGCATCGACGCAAAGGCGACGAACCCGCGACCTCGGTGGAAATGCAAAGGCCGCTGGCCGGTGAAGTCCCGAGCCAGAAGAAGCCGACGCCGCCGTGCATCCCACCACGCGAAGGCGAAGTCTCCCACGAGGCGCTGCACGGCGGCTTCCTGCCACCGACCCAAAGCGAGACCCAGGATGTCGGCGTCCGAGAGGCTTCTCTCCTCGCCCGACCCAAGCCCCAATTCGCGGCACAGCTCGCTTCGGTTATCAAGCCGCAAGTCGGCCGCGAGCAGACCGCCCCCGGCGATTGTGACCGGCGCCTTGTCGAACCTGTCCTCGGGAAGAGACGGGTAATGTCGCCGTCCCATGGCGATCTCGCCATCGCCACGAAGCACGGCTGGTTGCGTGCCATAGATCGACTGGGCGGCAAGCATATCGGCGACATGCCGGCCGGGTGCGTTCCCCTGTTGCAAACACCAATAGCCCGCCAACGCCGTCACCCGATGTCAGCTAGGCATTCGGTATACGACACTTGTATGCCCGCTTCGACGTTCGGCACGATCGTTAGAACTTCAATATTAAAGTCTGCCGGTCGTTCTCTCGTCCGAGAGCCCCGATCAGGCTGTTGCAAAACACCCCGCATCTCTCCCGGAGCCCCGATTTACGCGTCGGCTCCTGAAGTCTTGCGGCAAGATGTCCGACCCCATTCCAACAGCTTGAAGCATCGGATACCCGCCCAAGCCCGTTCACTGGGCGACAGGGTATCGCCTGCGCCTGCCGGAACGATCAACCGCCGCCATCGGGCGACAGCGGCGGTTGAACGGCCTTCAGGAGCGGCCAATGCCGCCGTCGTTTTGAACACTGCCTCCCGCTTCGGCGCTACCGGCTTTGATCAAGGTAAGCTCCGGCTTGACCCAGAGCTTGCGATCGCCGGCCGCGTTAGCCTGGTTGATCTGTTCTGACTGCACTTGTTCGATCATGTCTGTCTGTCCCTGGTTCGTCGGCATTTGATGCTACCCGATTATCTCAAAGGATGAAATCGGCTACCGTCAAGGGTGTGGTATCCGTCAGCGTCACGAATATCTGGAAGTCGGCCACGCCGTCCCCGTTGGTATCTCCTTCGACGAACCGGCGCCCGTTGGCGTCGAGGCCGCTGCGCAGTTCCCCCGCCGTGCTGGTGAACGCGCCTTCGCCGATGAAGGAGAACGCCTCGTTCGCATTGTCGGTGTTACGGTTCGCATCGATATTCGACAGATCGATCCGGTCGGTGCCGATCACGAAGTCTGTGATCGTGTCGTTGCCGTTGCGATAGCTTGCATCCGCAAACACGAAGATGTCCGAACCGGACCCGCCCGTGAGCGTGTCCACCCCTGCGCCGCCGCTCAGACGGTCGTCCCCGGCGCCTCCACGAATGCTGTCATTGCCGGCGCCGCCGATGAGCACGTCATTGCCCAAGCCCCCGAAGAGACGGAAATTCCCATCGGTCTCGGCCGCGCCGTTGAAGAACAGCGTCTCATTTGCCGCCAGCGAGCCGCCGTCGACCGTGAACAGCTGACCGGCGGCGACATTGGCGTCGTTGCTCGTGACTTCGTAGCTGTAGCTCTCCCCGGTATCGCGGCCGAAGCGCTCGTCGCGGCCCGACAGGAGCACGATGCCCTCGACGTTGGTCAGGGTGGAGGCGCCGAGCACCAGGGCGTTCGCACCGGAGTAATTGCCCTGCAGCCCCAGTTGATCGACCGAGCCGCCGCCGCCGTCGATGCGATCGTTCCCGTTGAATGCCGAGTTCCGGAACAGGAACACGTCGTTGCCCGCGCCGCCGGTGTAGTGGTCGGTCCCCATCCCGCCGTAGACGAAGAAGCTTCCATCCGTCTCGGCCGAGCCGTCGAAGGTGACGTTCTCGCCCTGCTTGAGGTCGTTGGCGTCGATGATCAGGGTTGCCCCTGCGGCAACGTTGGCGTCAACGGTCGCCAGATTGTAGCTGAAGGCTCCGCCGGCAAGACCTCCGCCGAAGCGGGTGTCGCCCGCCGAGAGCAGGATCAGACCCTCGACATTGAAAAGGTCGCCGAGCCGCCTTTGCGCCGAGTAATCGCCTTGCAGGCCGATCTGGTCGTTGCCGGCACCGCCGTTGACCGCATCGTCGCGGGTATACGCGCCGCCGAAGTAGAAGGCGTCGTTGCCGACACCGCCGTCAGCGCGGTCATTGCCGACATCCTGCAGGAAGAACAGGTCGTCGCCATCCTCCCCCGCAAGCTGATCGTTTCCGGCGCCGCCCCTGATGGTGTCGTCGCCCGCCCCACCCATGATCACGTTGGCGCCAGCGTCGCCGGTCAGAACGTCGTTGAAAGCCGACCCGGTCAGGTTTTCGATCCCGATCAGCGTGTCCAAGCCTGCGCCGGTCACCTGCGGTCCGGCGAGACCTAGGTTCACGGTCACCCCGGCCGTTGCGTCGCTGTAGCTCGCCGTGTCGTTGCCGGCGCCCCCGATGAGGGTGTCGTCACCCAATCCACCGCGCAACACGTCGTTGCCGTTCCCACCGTCGAGCGTGTCGTTGCCGGCGAGGCCGATCAGCACGTCATTGCCGTCCATGCCGCTGAGCACATCGTTGCCGGTGGCGCCGGTGATGGTCTCGTCGATGGCGAAGCCGGTCAAGTTCAGGTCGCCGATGAAGCCGTCGAAGTTGAACGCCGTGAACCCGCCCGTGTAGCCGTTGCTGATCGCAAAGATCGTCACGAAGCTATTGACGGTGCCTGCGCCGTCCCGATCGCTTTGCAGCAGCAGGTCCGTTCCCGACTGCACCAGGCGCAGGTGGCCGCTGGCGAAGGGGTTGCTGTTCGCCGTGTAGCCGGTCAGGCCGAGGTTCAAGAAGTTGGTCATTTCGAACCGGTCGCCCGCGTTGCCGACCTGAAAGTCGGTAATGCGGTTGGCGCGGCCCGTAGCCGCCACGTCCGTCGAGGTCGCGGCCGTGTTCCCAACGCCCAACTGGACGACGTCGGCGCCGGAGCCCAGCGTCAGCAGGTAGTTGTTGACGCCGGCAGCGCCGCGCATGCTGATGCTGACGAGGTCGTTGCCCGACCCGGCGTTAACGCTGGCGCTGGCCACGCCGGTCAGGATGATGCGGTCGTTGCCCGCGCCTCCGTCGACGGTCACAACATCGGTGTTCCGATCGTTGGATGTCGTGCCTGCGGCCGCATAGTTCGTAGTCGAAAGCCCCTCCAACAGCCGGCCGGTACCCGAGACCGGAAGAAGCGCAATCGAAAGCGTGCCCGAGCGCAGCTCGATGAAGTCGTTGCCGTCTCCACCGTCCATGTTGACGTTGGTCGCCACGGCCGTCGCGGCGCGCGTGACGTGGATGCTGTCGTTGCCGCCGTAGCCGAAAAGCGAGTCCGTTTGGCTCAGCGGGGTCGCGGTCGCCGCAACGGCATTGTCGATGAGGAGGTTGAAGTCGTCGTCGCCACGCAGGTTGTCGCCGAAGCTGGAGCCGGTCAGGTATTCGATGCCGATCAGCGTATCGATGCCTTCGCCAACCGTGAACTGCGCCACGCCCTGGATGCGAAGATCCACGTTCACACCCGCTGTCGAATTGGCGTAGGTGACGGTATCCAGCCCCTCGCCGCCGATCAGCGTGTCGTTACCGAGACCACCGGATAGAAGGTCGTTGCCGAGCCAACCGTCGAGGATGTCGTCGCCGTCCAGGCCGGTGAGGCTGTCCAGCGTGCCGCCGCCTTTCACGACGTCGTTGACCTGGGTGCCCCGGAAGGTGACGCGTTCGATGCTGGTCAGGGAACCGACCTCGACCCCGTTGAAGGTAATCGCGCTGTTCCCCGCGATATTGCTGAGATCGAAGCTGATTCCGACAGTGCTGCCGGCGACGCCCAACCGGCCGTCGTAGATCATCGTCGCGATGTCAGTGCCTTCGCCGCCGTCATAGGTGTCGTCACCGCCGTCTACGCCGACGAAGAACTGACGTGCCGTGTTGCCGACGCCGCCGACGAGGTTGTCGTCGCCATCGCCGCCACGGAGGATGTCATTGCCCTGACCACCGGACAGGTAGTCGTTACCGGCACCGCCCTCGAGCACGTCGTCGCTGCGGTCGTCGAGCGCGCCGCTCGTGGCGCCCAACAGGATGTCGTCCCCGGCGCCGCCGATGATCGTGTCTGCGCCGTTGTTGCCTACGATGACGTCCAGCGCGGAGCCGCCGACCAGCCGGTTGGCCGAGGCGTTCCCGGTCAGCGTGTTGGCGAAGAGAGCTGCCCCGATCACGTTCTCCATGTTGGTGATCGTGTCGGTTCCACCGGAGAGTCCGGTGTTCTGGGCCGTGATGGTATTCAGATTCACCGTCACAGTCGAGGTCGCGGCGGAGTAATCCAGCGTATCGGTCCCGCCTGCGCCATTATAGATGTCGTTGCCGCCACCGTCGAAGAAGATGTTGTCGTTGGCATCGCCGGTGACGTTGTCCGCGCCGGAGCCGGTGCGGACGTTCTCGAAATTGCGGATGGTATCGTTGCCGAAGCCCGTGTTCTGAGCCGTCAGGATCGACAGGTTCACCGTTACCGCGGTCGCACCGCGAAACGCCAACGTGTCCATGCCCGCGCCGCCGTCGAGCACGTCGTCGCCGAGACCGCCTTCGATGATGTTGGCATTGGCGTCGCCGGTCAGAATGTCGTTGCCTGCGCCGCCGAGCAGGTTCTCGATATTGCGGAAGGAGGCGATCATGGCGCCACCGACCGCCGCGCTCCCGCCCGAAGGGCCGTTCAGCGTGGCGGTGACGGCCGCAGTGTAATCCGAAAAGGACGCCGTGTCCGACCCGGCTCCGCCGTCGAGTAAGTCGACGGTGCCGGCTGCGTTCGCGCCGGGATTAAGCGTGTCGTCGCCCGCGCCGCCAAAGAGGCTGTTCTCGGCCGCGTCGCCCGTGAGAACATCGTTGAAGGCGGAGCCCAGCAGGTTCTGGAACCCGCTAAGCGTGTCCGTGCCCGCGCTGCCCGTGTTCTGCGCGGAGCCTTGCAGGGCGAGACTGACCGTCACGCCGGCCGAAGCCCCTGCGTAAGAGGCTGTGTCGTCGCCGGCCCCACCGATCAAGGTGTCATTGCCCAGGCCGCCTTCGATGACGTTGGCGTCGGCGTTCCCGATAAGGGTGTCGTCCAGTGCCGAGCCGATCAGGTTCTCGATGCTGGTCAAGGTGTCGGATCCGGCCGCCACCGTGTTCTGGGCAACGCCCTGCACGTTCAGGTCGACCGTCACGCCTGTCCTAGACCCGCCGTTGAACGCATTCACGAACGAGGCGGTGTCGTTGCCCTCGCCGCCGTTCAGGATGTCGTTGGCGATCGTTCCCTGCAGGAAGTCGGCGCCCTGGCCGCCGTCCGCCACAAGGCTGCTACTGTTGTTGGCGGTGACGGTCGTCGTGACCACGGCCGCGTTCTGGAGCGAGATGTTGAGCTGGTACGTCTGTCCGGCCGTCAACGGCTGCGCGGTGGCGGGTCCGGTCCATTGACCGACGCGGATGTAGTAGGTTCCTGCCGTCGCAAAGGTGTACGTCAGGTATGCATCATCGCGGCCGGCAGGCTGCACGTCGCCCGTGCCCGTGTCGTTGGATGCCAGCAGGACGCCCGCGCTGTCGACCAGTTCGATGAAGCTGTCGGCGAGCGTGCCGCCGTCGATGTCGAAGATCGCCTGCGATCCTGCGACGGTTACGTCGATCCGGTAATATTCCAGGGTGCCGCCCGTCGCCGTGGCGTTGACCGTCGCGTGCGGAAGGCTGGTCGCGTTCGTGATGTCCGGATTGGCGTCCACGTCATACGCGCCTGCCGTGTTGACCGCGGTTGCGATGCTGCCGTTATTGATCGACTGCGGCTTGGTAATGTCCGGCTGAGACGGCGCCGAGAAGGTCGTCGTGGTGGTGAACCCGCCCCCGAGCAACCGGTCGTCGCCCGCGCCGCCGGACAGGATGTCGGCCCCGCCGGAGCCACCGGACAGGATATTGTTTTGGCTGTTGCCCGTCAGCGTGTCGTTACCGCTCGTACCGCCGATGTTCTCGATGCTGCGCAGCGTGTCGGTTTCGGTACCATGCGTGACGATCACGTCCGCGCCGGTGTCGTTGAGGGTGACGTTGACGCCGGTGGTGTTGGTGAAGATCACCGTGTCGCTGCCGGCGCCGCCGTCGAGGATGTTGTTCGCGACGTTGCCGACGAAGATGTCGTTGCCCGCGCCGCCCTTGGCGTTCTCGATCAGCGAGCGGCCATCATTGTTGTAGAGCAGCGACATCGCGATGTTGCCGGGCGCAAGTGCAGTCAGGTTCTGTGCGGCGAGGTGATTGGCCAGCTGCGCCTGATCGACGGTGGAGAACGCGCCCGGACGCAAGTCAATGGTCACGCTGTTCGCATAGTTGCTGGCGTCGATCGTGTCGTTGCCGCCGCCGTCCCAGATCGTCAGCAAGATCACGTTGCCCGCCGGCGCGCCCTGACCCACGCCGTTGATGAACATTTCGCCGGTCGTCTGGCTGAACGTGTAGACGCTGTCATCGGCATTGGTCTTGTAGTTAGCGCCGTACATGTACTGGAGCGCGGCCAGATCGTACTGCATGAAGCCCTGAGGCTGGTTGACCTTGTCGCCGGCGAAGCCGCTGTTGGTGAACGGCGCGGGCGTATAGGTCATCAGCGACCAGGCCTGGCCGTCGCGATCGGGCGTCAGCGCCTGCGTGCCGAATCGTGGCGACGTGCCGAAGAAGGACGACAGGTCGAGATTGGTATAGTCCTGGTGCCCATGCTTCAGCCCCATCGTGTGGCCGATCTCGTGGAGCATCGTTGAGTAGCCCCAGGTCCCCTTGATTGCGAGGTCGTAATAAGGCTGGCTCGTGCGGCCGAACCAGATATCGCCTGCGACGCCGCGCGTGTCGGACGGGAACCCGCCATAGGCCGAACCGACATCGGTGTCGGCGCTTTGCGAAATACGGATGTTGGCGTGAACCGTGTCCGTCTCGGTAATCTCGGTAAACGTCAGGCCCGTCGCCGCCGCGATCTGAGCAAAGCCCGCGCGCGCCGCCGCCTGCTGCTGCGCACCCAAGTCGAGGTGATAGAGGCTGACGCCGTTGCTGTCATAGCCGCGGCCGTTGTAGTTCGATCCCGATGTCGGGAAGCTGAAAGTAAGGTTCTGCGTCCCCCACTTCGAACCGATCAGGATGGCGTCGACGTTGCGGTCGCCCGTGATGGACCGGCTTCCGTCCGGGTTGGTGACCAGCGGCAGCAACTGGCCGATATTCTCGTTCTCGGGGTTGGCGTTAACGACCCCGCCCTTCGTCTTGACGCCGTCGGTCCCCGCGTCGCGGAAACTCTGGCAAACACCGCAGCCGCACCCTTCTACAACGGAAACGTGAGTGGTCTCACCAACCAGGTCGTAGCCGAGTTCCGAAGTGCTCATCAGTGATTCCCCTAGATAACGCCCGCGTCGTTCGTCCCGCGCGAGTCGTGCTTATGCGATTGAATCTACACGCATCTAACCACGGATTCGTCCGCTCCGCTAGTGACTTTCCATCCCCGCACGCATATTAAGGAAAATTGTTCCAGCCACGGAGAACGCGGTGGTCCGCATCCTGCCTTGTTTCGCTGTGGCGCTGGCCGCATGCACGCCTTCACCTCAGGAGACCGCCATGCAAAGCCCGAGCCCCAAATCAGGAGCCGCCGCGCCGGGCGCGAGCGGTACGGAGCCTGCGGGCCAGGCTCCGGTCGCAACGATTCCCGCGCAGCAAGGCGCCGCGGGCCCGAACCGAGCAGCTCAGGGCCCGATTCCGGAGCCGGTGTCCTTAACGGGGAACCCTCTTCCGGCGACACCGGCGGCCTCCACCGCCTCGGCCGAGGGCCGCCGGATATTGTCCAGGGCCGTCGTGTTGATGGGTCCGGACGGGCACCTGACGGTGGAACTGCGCGACGGGCGCGTGCTGGTCCTTCGCGACGTCGTCGTGCGGCCCGAGGATTACTGCGGCGTGCAGGTGCTCGGCGGCGCCGCCAAGGCGAAGCACTGCGGCGGGTTTGCCGAGATCGTGGCGGCCCGCCCCGGCGGTGCGCCCCCGCCGCCGGATCCGGCGGCTACCCAAGCACCCGGGCCGCCCCGCAAAGCCGCCGAACGGAACTAGCCGCCAAGTCCGGCTCGCCGCGACCCGCCGACCCGGCGCGCCACGTCCTTTATGCCGCCTGCATCATCGCGTCGCCCTCGTCGATGTCCGCCTGCGTCTCGGCGGCGACGCCCTCCTCCAGCTGCCGCTCATCCGCCGCCAGCCGGGCCGCCGCCTCGGGCAGTATCCCGAACCGCGCCGCCACGTCCGGCGCGAAGCGGAGGAGATCCGGGCGGAGCTTGAGCAGGCTGATGTCCTTGGACTTGCCTTCCATCATCACGTCGAACTCCAGCCCCTGCGCCATGCGCATGAAGGTCGCGAACTCGAACGGGTTGGTGAAGTCCGAATGCCCGGTCCAGATCGGCGGCAGCAACACCGTCTTGATCCGCGCGCCCGCCTTGACCGGGGCCTTGAGCAACTCGCCCTTCTTCGCCTTGGCCGTGCCTGCCTTGGCCGCCGCGCGCTGCGCCGGCTTGATCGCCCGCTTGACCTCGCGAAGCTCGGTGCGCGGCGAGGAGAAGTGGATCTTGGGCCGCGCGCTGCCCGCCCAGCTCGCGATGAACTTCTCCAGCGTCGCGCGCATCTCCAGCCCTTCGGGGTTCAAACACCAGAAATGCTGGTAGTCGAAGATCAGCCGCACCCCCGTCCGCTCGTGGATCCAAAGAACATCCGCGGCCGAGAAGCGGATGTCGTCATTCTCCAGCACCAGCCGGTCGCGCACATGCTGCGGACACCGGTTCCATCCGTCGATCCAGCGCGCGCGCGACGCGTCCTTGTCGTCGTACACCCCGCCGACATGCGTCACGAGCACCGCCTCCGGCCCCGTCCCCATGCGGTCCAGCATCTCCGCCTGGCTCGCCAGGTCCCAGATGCTCTTCTTCGTCAGCTCCGGGTTTGGACTGTTCAGCAGCACATATTGCGACGGGTGGAACGACAGCCGGATGTCGAGCGACCGCGCCTTGGCCCCGAACGCGGCCAATTCCGCGTCGCTCTCGGCGACCATGCCATGGAACTGCGGCATGTCCGGGTGCGTGGCGTAGGGCGCCAGATCCGAACTCAGCCGATACATGTCGAGGCCGACCTTCGCCATGTAGTCGAGGATCTGATCGACATATTCCAGCGAGGTCTTGAGGTGCGGCCCCTGCTGCCAGCGCCTGGTGTCGCCGCTCTTGAGGCCCGGTCGCCCCATCACCTTGACGGGAAATCCCAGGCGCAGCGGGCGGGTGCCGGTGGTCGTCATGCCTGTATCTGCTCCTCGGGGTATCCCAGCGCGCTGACGAAGTGGTTCCAGTCCGCCGGGCGCAGCGCGCCGCCCGTCGCCTGCCGGTGGCCGTTGCCGTAATTCTCGTCGGCGCCCGGCGGACGCCGTTCGGCCAGGAAGCGTATGAGGTCGGTGCCCGCCCCCGTGCGCGCTGCGAAATGCACCCAGCCGGGCCGATAGCCCGTGTTCGCCGCCAGCACGAGCTTGTCGCGCAGCCGCCCGCGCCATTGCTGCGCAACGAGCGGGTGGATCTGGCAAGGCGAATGAAAGCGGATCAGCGCCACGTCGCCGCGCACCTTGGGCCCGACTCGCTTGGCGGCGTCCAGCGCGGCGGCGACTTCCGCCTTGGCCGCCAGCAGCGCCGCGGTCTCGCCGTGCACGCCCGACGTCACGTCCTTCGGCCCCGTGCCCTTCATCAGCAGCGCCAACGCGGGGGTGGCGTCCGCCGCCGCCGCGCGCCGTGGCGCGTTGATCAGCGACACCGCGCTTCGCAGCGCCGTCTTGCCGTACCGCGCCTGCGCCGCTTCCATCTCCGGGAACCCCGCGCCTTCGGCCATGTCGCCGATGACGCCAAGCGCCGCCAGCCACAGCAGATCGTCCGCCGCGCCCAGCGCCCGGACGCACCAAAAGGCCAGCAGCGCCGATGTCGGCTCCGGCACGCACCCATTGCCGCTGATGACGACCGCCTCGCCCGGCACGCCCGCGGGCACGTGATGGTCGATCAGCACCGTCGGCACGCCCGGCGCGATCTCGCCTTCGCGCACGCCCAGGTCGGTGACGATCAGCCCGCCCGGCCGCCGCTCCGCTAGCTCCGCGCGCATCGCCGCGCTCCACGGGTTCTCGCCCTTGCCGACCAGCCGGATCCCATCCGGCCGACCGCTCCGCTCCAACGCGCGCGCCAGGATCGCCGCCGCCGACAGCCCGTCGGCATCGAAATGGCCGAGAACGAGCAGGGGCCGCGCACGATCGAAGCGCGCGACCGCGGCGCCGAACGCGTCGCGCGCCGCCGCGCGCGGATCGGTCGCATCTTGCAGAACAGACACCATCGCGCTTCAACGACGGTGGCGGCTCCCTGCTCCGTGCGATTTGTACGCAGGTCGGCGGGTAAGGCCGGACGACCCTTGAGTCTGCGTGAGCTGGCTTCGCCGTCCTCCCCTCGTTTTCGAGGGGAGGGGGACCAGCGAAGCTGGTGGAGGGGCTTCTTGTAGCGGGACTTGGAAGAAGCCCCTCCACCATCCCGCTACGCGGGACGGTCCCATGACCGGGTCAACCAAGCCCCGCATGGTTGAGGATCGTCCGGGGGACGATCCGACCCGGTGATCCTGCAAAGGCAGGGGAGGACAGCAGAAGCAATCAGCATGCAGCAGTGCAAGAAAGCTGGATCAGAGCGGAAGTTCTTGCCGGCTAGGCCGCCCGCGCCTGCTCCAGTCCCTCGCTCGCCGCCAGCCAGCGCGCTTCCGCGATCTCCAGCTCGCGCTCGCACGTCCCCCGCAGCCGCATCAGCTCGCCCGCCGACCGCGCCGCGTCCGCGCCGGTGGCGCTGGCCGGATCGAACAATGCGCGGTCGATCTCCGACCGGCGCGCCGTCAGCCGCGCGACCTCCGCTTCCGCCGCCTTGACCTGGATCTGCAACCCCGCGCTCGAGCGCCGCGCTTCCGCCGCCGCCTTGCGCGCCTTCTTGCTGCCGCCGCCGCTTCCGGCGTCGTTCGCCGCCTTGGGCTGGTTCCGCCCGAGGATCAGGTCGGTGTAGTCATCGAGCGTCCCGGCATATTCGCGCGCCGTGCCCTCGTCGACGAGCACCAGGCGGTCGGCCGTCAGCTCCAGCATGTGCCGGTCGTGGCTGACCAGCACCACTGCGCCCTCATACGCGTTGAGCGCCTGCACCAGCGCCTCGCGGCTGTCGACGTCCAGATGGTTGGTCGGCTCGTCTAGTATAAGCATGTGCGGCGCGTCGCGCGTGATCAGCGCCAGCGCCAGCCGCGCCCGCTCGCCGCCCGACAATTTGCCGACCTGCTGCGTCGCGCGCGGACCGGAAAAGCCGAACCGCCCCAGCTGCGCGCGTACCGCGCCCGGCGTCGCCCCCTTCATCGCGCGCGTCATGTGCTCCAGCGGCGTGTCCGCGCCGTCCAGCTCCTCGACCTGATACTGCGTGAAGTATCCAACGCGCATCTTGCCCGACGCGTTGATCGCGCCGTCCATCGCCGGCAGCTGCGCCGCCAGCAGCCGCGCCAGCGTCGTCTTGCCGTTGCCGTTGCGCCCCAGCAGCGCCAGCCGGTCCTGCGGGTCGAGCCGGAGGTTGAGCCGGGTCAGGATCGGCGCGCCCTCGGTGTAGCCCACCGCCGCCATGTCCAGCGTCACCAGCGGCGGCTTGAGCTCTGCGGGCGAAGGAAAGTCGAACGCCAAGCTCGGGTCCTCGGCCATCGACGCGATCGGCTGCATCTTGGCCAGCGCCTTGGCGCGGCTCTGCGCCTGCTTGGCGGTCGACGCCCGCGCGGAATTGCGCGCGATGAAGTCCTGCAGCTTGGCCCGCTGCGCCGCCTGGCTGGCCTGCGCCGCCGCGATCTGCGCCTGCCGCTCCGCGCGCTGCCGCTCGAACGCGTCGTAGCCGCCGACGTACAGGGTCGTCTGCCCACCCTCCAGGTGCAGGATATGGTCGACGACGTTGTTCAGCAGGTCGCGTTCGTGGCTGATCACCACCATGGTCTTGGCGTAGCTCTTGAGAAAGCTTTCCAGCCACAACGTCGCCTCGAGATCGAGATGGTTCGAAGGCTCGTCCAACAGCAGCAGGTCCGGCTGCGAGAACAGAAGCGCCGCCAGCGCGACGCGCATCTTCCACCCGCCCGAAAAACTGTCCAGCGGCCGCCCCTGCGCCTCCTCGTCAAAGCCCAGCCCGGCGAGGATGCGCGCCGCGCGCGCCGGCGCCGAATGCGCGTCGATCGCCTCCAGCCGCTCGTAGATCTCGCCGATCCGCTCCATGTCGCCGTTCGGATCGTGCGCGATGACGTCGCTTTCGGCCAGCAGCCCCGCGCGCTCGACATCGGCCGCCAGCACCGCCTCGATCGGCGTCTGCAGGCCCGCCGGCGCTTCCTGCGCGATATAGCCGATGCGGCTGCCGCGCGGCATGTCGACCTGGCCCTCGTCCGGGTCGCTGAGGCGCGTGAGCACCTTCATCAGCGTCGACTTGCCCGCGCCGTTGCGCCCGATCAGCCCGACATGGCTGCCCGGCGGCAGCGCCGCGGTGGCGCGGTCGAGGATGGTGCGCCCGCCAAGGCGCACGGTGATTCCGGAAAAGTTGAGCATCCCCGCCCCCTAGCAGAAATGCTGCACTGCGGAAAGCACCGCCCTCTTCCGCATGCGGGAGAGGAGGGAGCCGCGAAGGGTTCCCACGGAAGTACTGCTTTCGTGGGTGCCCGCAGCGGCGGAAGGTGAGGGTCTTCTTCTCGAAGAAGCGCCTCAGCGCATCCGCGAAGCCAGCAGCAGCCCCGCCCCCACCTGCAGCAACCCGATCGCGCGTTGCCTGGCCGGCGACCGCGCGCGGTCCGCCTTGACGAAGGCGTCGATCGCCGGAACGTCCGACGTCCACAGTTCGACCCGCCGCTTGGGCTGCAGCGCCCCGACCAGGCCGTTGCCGATCATGAAGATCGCGCACAGCTCCGCCGTCCGCTTCAGTCCCGCGCTCGTTCTCTCGTCCATCCGCCGCACTCCTCCGGGTTCCGTCCGCGTCAACGACGCCCCGACCGATCCGCTCCGCTCAAGCCGCGACGATCGCCTTGACGATGCTGGCGTTGGGATGGTTCGCCAGCTCCTTGCCGATCTCGCCGATCAGGCATCCCGACAGCCCCTTGCTGTAGTGGCCGCGCATTTGCCCCAGCGCGCGGGGTGCGGCGATCACCAACAATTTGTCGATGCTGCCGGCCTGCACGCTGGCGTTGAGCAGTTCGGCGACGCCGATCGCGAACGCGTCCTCATCGACATTGTCCTTGCCCGGATTCTCGTCGGCGCGCTTGCGGACGCCCGAACTCTTGTTGTGCGTGTCGACTTCCGCGTGCGGCAGCGCCTGCAGCTCCGGCTCGGTGGCCGTGCCGGTGTTGCGGAACAGGACGAGCTTGTGGCCGTCCGCGACCGCGACGGTGGTGCCGGTGGGAAGCAACATGCATGAACTCCTTGGAAATTGAGACGTGGCCGGTCAGGCCGCCGCCGACAAACGACGGGAGGGCGAAAGAAGGTCCGCGACGATTGCGTACGACCGCACCCGCGCGTCGTGGTCGAAGATCTGCGACGTGATCATCAACTCGTCCGCGCCCGTGCGCGCGACGAACGCCTCGATTTGCGCCTTGACCGTCGCCGGCGATCCGATCGCCGACGCCGAAAGCACCCCGTCCAGCATCGATCGCGCCGCCGCGGGCAGCGTTTCGGCATAGCCCGCGACCGGCGGCTTCAGCTTGCCCGGACTGCCCGTGCGCAGCGCCACGAACGCCTGCTGCATCGATGTCGCGAGCAGCTCTCCCGCGTCGTCGGTCTCGCCCGCGAAGACGTTGAACCCCAGCATGACGTAGGGCGCCGCCAGCCGCGCCGAGGGCCGGAACGTCTCGCGGTAGATCGCGATCGCTTCCATCATCTGCGCCGGCGCGAAGTGCGATGCGAATGCGTAAGGCAGACCCAGCATCGCCGCCAGCTGCGCCCCGAACGTCGACGATCCCAGAATCCAGATCGGGATGTCCAACCCTTCGCCCGGCACCGCGCGTACGCGGCGGACGTCGTCGGGGGCGGGCTGCAGATAGTCCATCAGCTCGACCACATCGCGCGGGAACTGGTTGGCGTCCGACTGCAGGTTGCGACGCATGGCGTAGGCCGCGGCCTGGTCCGTTCCCGGCGCGCGGCCCAGCCCCAGATCGATCCGGCCCGGATACAGGCTCTCCAGCGTCCCGAACTGCTCGGCGATCTGCAGCGGCGAATGGTTGGGCAGCATCACCCCGCCCGCGCCGACCCGGATCGTCGTCGTCCCTTCCGCGACATAGCCCAGCGCCACCGACGTCGCGGCGCTGGCGATCCCCGGCATCGAATGATGCTCCGCCATCCAAAACCGGTTGAACCCCAGCCGCTCCCCCGCCTGCGCCAGCGCCCGCGCATTGCGCAGCGCCCGCCCCGCGTCGGCGCCTTCGGCAATGGGGGCCAGGTCTAGAATGGAAAGCGGGATCATGTCCGGAGATATGGGTTGCAACTCGCGACGAACCAATGGCGTTGAGGCAACGATCCCAAGTCCGCGATCCAGTCTCCAAGCCGAAAGCCCGTCCTCCATGCCCACCACGCAAGGCTATGCCGCCTTCTCCGCCGACGCCCCTCTCGCCCCCTTCACCTTCGAACGCCGCGATCTTCGCGCCAACGATGTCGCGATCGACATATTGTTCTGCGGCGTCTGTCATTCCGACCTGCACACGGTGAAGTCCGAATGGAGCGGCACCGTCTATCCGTGCGTCCCGGGCCACGAGATCGTCGGCCGCGTGTCCGCCACCGGACCCGAGGTCAGCAGGTTCAAGACGGGCGACCTCGTCGGCGTCGGCTGCATGGTCGACGCGGACATGACCTGCCCCAGCTGCTCCGAAGGGTTTGAGCAATATTGCGAAACGGGCTTCGTCGGGACCTACAACGGCAAGGACAAGGTCACCGGCGAGAACACCTACGGCGGCTATGCCAAGGCGATCGTCGTGCGCGAGGAATTCGTGCTGCGCATCGACCATCCCGAAGACCAGCTCGCCGCCGTCGCGCCGCTGCTGTGCGCCGGCATCACCACTTAC
>DASQNO010000123.1:0-17665 GCA_035644935.1 Sphingomonadaceae bacterium | reverse complement strand
CCCTGCACGGGAACCGCGCGGTCGGACAGGATCGAGCCGACATTGATGATCGCACCGCCCCGGGTCCTCAAGTGACGCGCGGCCTCCAAGCTGCCGAGCACGAGGCCGAAATAGCCGACGTCGAAGACGCGACGATGTTCCGCGATGCTGACGTCCTCCAGCCGGGCGTAGAGCGCGGCCGCCGCGTTGTTGACCCAGGTGTCGAAGCCGCCGAACGCCTCGATCGCGCGGTCGGCGATGCGCTCGGCCGTGTCCTCGTCCGCGACGTCGGCGTCAACGTGCAGCGCCTTGCCGCCGCGATTGTTGATGCCGACGACGATCTCGTCGAGCGCTTCGGAGTTGCGTGCGACCAGCACGACCTTGGCGCCGCGATCGGCCGCCATCTGCGCGGTGGCGAGACCGATGCCGCTGGATGCGCCGGTGATGACGATGACTTGCTCGGACAGCGGCTTGAGGCTGAGGGCCATGGGGGTGTGCTCCGGGAGGGTTGGGGTTCGGCTGGGTAACTCGTGGAGGGGCGGGTGTATCCCTGTCTGCGTCGTGCCAGCGGAGGCTGGCATCTCAGCGGGTGAAGCGTGCGGTGGCCATCGCGCCGAGATCCCAGCCTACGCTGGAATGACGCCGAGGTTGATGATTACCGGAACGGCGGTTCGTTAAAGGCTCGCAGCTTGCGGCTGTGCAGCGTCTTGCCCTCGCGGCGGAGAAGGTCGCAGGCGGCGATGCCGATCAGCATGTGTTCGGCAATGGCGCGTTCGTAGAAGCTGTTGGCCTGGCCCGGCAGCTTGATCTCGCCGTGCAGGGGCTTGTCCGAGACGCAGAGCAGCGTGCCGTAGGGAACGCGGAAACGGTAGCCCTGGGCCGCGATGGTGGCCGATTCCATGTCGATGCCAACCGCGCGCGATTGCGAGAAGCGCAAGGCGGAGCGCGAGAAGCGCAGTTCCCAGTTGCGGTCGTCGGTCGTGACGACAGTGCCGGTGCGCAGGCGACCTTTCAGCGCCTCCGCCTCCTCGCCCGAGACGATCTCGGCCGCGCGGGCGAGCGCCTGCTGGACCTCGGCGATCGGCGGGATGGGGATTTCGGGAGGCAGGACGGCGTCGAGGACGTGGTCGTCGCGGAGGTACGCGTGGGCGAGGACGTAGTCCCCGATGCGTTGCGATGGGCGCAGGCCGCCGCAGTGCCCGATCATCATCCACGCCTCGGGGCGAAGCACGGCGAGGTGATCGGTGATCGTCTTGGCGTTGGACGGGCCGACGCCGATGTTGACCAGCGTTATGCCTTCGCCGCCGGGCGCGACGAGATGGTAGGCGGGCATCTGGTGGCGCCGCCACGCGCCGTCCGCGACGATGCGCGCCGGGTCGGCGAGCATGTCGGCGTTCTGCGGCGTCACCAGCAGGTTCCCGGCGCCCGACAGCGCGGTGTAGGGGCCTATGCCGTCGCTCAGCTGCCGGCAGGCGTAGCGGACGAACTCGTCGACGTAGCGATGATAATTGGTGAACAGCACATAGCGCTGGACGTGCTCAACCGGCGTGCCCGTGTAGTGGCGGAGGCGCGCGAGCGAATAGTCGACGCGCAGACCGTCGAACAAAGCCAGCGGGCGTGGGCCCGGCCCCTGCAGCCATACGCCGTCCGCGACCTCGTCGCCGATCTGCGACAGCTCCGTGGCCGGGAAGAAACGGGCGAGTTCTTCCGCCGATACACCGTCGAGCGACAGGTCGTGGCCGGCGTCCAGCACGTACGGAAAGGGGATCTCCTGGTCGCTAGGGCCGACGGCGACCTCGACGCCGTAGGCGTCGACCAGCAGGCCAATCTGTTCGACGAGGTAGTCGGCGAACAAAGCGGGGCGCGTCACGCTGATGCGGTAGTCGCCAGGGGCCACCAGGCGTCCGTAGGACCGGGTGAAGCGCGGGCGCTCGCTGGCGTGGCCGTGATAACGGATGCGCAGTTCAGGGTAGGCGAAGGCGCCGGCGGCGCGCGCCGCGCTGTCCGGACGTACGCCCTCGCGGATGAACGCGGAGAGCGCGTCGCGAAGGTTGCCGACCGCCTGTTCGTAGAGTCGTTCGAGTTCGGCGACGATGCGGGTTGGGTCTGCTGGTTCGCTCGTGATTTGGGTACTCATTCGTCAGAGCCGTTCGAGCATGTAGTCGGCGGAGCTGACGCGGAACTCGCCGGGAGCCTCAACGTCCAGCCGCTCGACCCGGCCGTCGTTGACGATCATTGCGTAGCGGCGACCGCGCCGGCCCATGCCGTAGGCGGAGCTGTCCGAGTCCAGCCCGAGCGCCCGGGCAAAATCGCCGTTGCCGTCGGCAAGCATGGTCACGCTGTCCGTCGCGCCGCCCTGTTCGGCCCAGGCGGCCATGACGAATGCATCGTTGACCGCGGTGCAGGCGATCTCGTCGATGCCCTTGGCGCGCAGTTCGGCCGCACGCTCGACGAAGCCGGGCAGGTGCTTGGCCGAGCAAGTGGGGGTGAAGGCGCCGGGGACGGAGAACAAAGCGACGCGGCGGCCGCGGAAATAGTCCGCGGCGTCGACCTGTTGCGGCCCGGCCGAGGTGATCCTGGTCAGTGTCGCGGAAGGAATGAGTTCGCCCACTGCAATCGTCATCGGTCGTGCTCCTCGAATGTTTGCACCGGCCTAGCGGGACGGCCGCGATCCCGCAAAGCTGTTTACCCCTCCGGCGTTACGGCTAAAGATCGGACGCGTGAACCACGCGCCCTATCTTAGCGGTCAGTTGCTGCTGGCCTTGCCCGGCATGAGCGACCCGCGTTTTCAGCGGGCCGTGATCGCCCTGTGCGTGCACGACGCCGGCGGCGCGCTGGGTCTGGGCATCGGGCATGTGCTGGGCGACCTCAGCTTTCACAGGCTGCTGGAGCAGGTCGAGATCGAGCCGGGCGCCGCGCCCGACGTGCCCGTGCACTGGGGCGGGCCGGTGGAGCCGTCGCGCGGCTTCGTGCTGCATTCGCCCGATTGGGGCGGGCAGGATACGGTGCTGGTCGGCATGAAGTGGGCGTTCACGGGGACGCTCGATATCCTGCGCGCGATCGCGGAGGGCAAGGGGCCGCGGCAGTGGCTGGTGGCGCTGGGCTATGCCGGTTGGGCGGCGGGGCAGCTCGACGAGGAGATGACGCGGCACGGCTGGCTGACCGGCAAGGCTGACGCGGGCGTGCTTTTCGATACGACACCGGACAAGCGCTGGGATGCGGCGCTGCAACTCAACGGAATTGACCCGAGGCTGCTGAGTTCGACCAGCGGGACGGCTTAGGAACCTCTCCCGCGTGCGGTAGAGGGATCAAACATATAAGGATATCCTTATATTGCGTTTGGGGACGGCGCGGGCTAGGGCGTCACGGTAGCCGACCCCTATTCCGGACGGCTTGATCCCCCAGGAGCTTCCATCGTGGCCACCCAGCCCAACGAAACCATGCACGCCAGCAATGGCAACGACTACGTCGTCGCCGACATCTCGCTCGCCGCTTTTGGCCGCAAGGAGATTGAGATCGCCGAAACCGAGATGCCGGGCCTGATGGCGCTGCGCTCCGAGTTCGGCCAGTCCAAGCCGCTCAAGAACTCGCGCATCACCGGATCGCTGCACATGACGATCCAGACCGCGGTGCTGATCGAAACGCTGACCGCTCTCGGAGCCGAAGTTCGCTGGGCATCGTGCAACATCTTCTCGACGCAGGACCATGCGGCGGCGGCGATCGCCGCGACGGGCGTTCCCGTATTCGCGATCAAGGGCGAGACGCTTGAGGAATATTGGGACTATGTCGACCGCATCTTCGACTGGAAGAACGGCGAGACCTGCAACCTGATCCTGGACGACGGCGGCGACGCGACGATGTTCGCGCTTTGGGGCGCGCGCATCGAGGCGGGCGAGGAGTTCCCGGCGCCTGAGAACGAGGAGGAAGAGGTCTTCCAGCGCGTCGTGCGCAAGCGCGTCCAGGAAAGCCCCGGCTTCCTCACCAAGACCGTGCAGGCGATCAAGGGCGTGTCGGAGGAGACGACGACGGGCGTCCACCGGCTGTATGAGCTGTCCAAGCAGGGCAAGCTTCCCTTCACCGCGATCAACGTCAACGACAGCGTCACCAAGTCGAAGTTCGACAATCTCTACGGCTGCAAGGAGTCGCTGGTCGACGCCATCCGCCGCGGTACGGACGTCATGCTGGCGGGAAAGGTCGCGACGGTCGCGGGCTTCGGCGATGTCGGCAAGGGATCGGCGGCCAGCTTACGCAACGGCGGCGCGCGCGTGCTGGTGACCGAGGTCGACCCGATCTGCGCGCTGCAGGCGGCGATGGAGGGCTTCGAGGTCGTGACGATGGAGGAAGCGGTGACCCGCGCCGACATCTTCGTGACGGCCACCGGCAACGCCGACGTCATCACGCTGGATCATATGCGCGCGATGAAGAACATGGCGATCGTCTGCAACATCGGCCACTTCGACAGCGAGATCCAGATCACCGCGCTGCAGAACATGAAGTGGACGGAGATCAAGCCGCAGGTCGACGAGGTCGAGTTCCCGGACGGCAAGAAGATCATCGTGCTGTCCAAGGGTCGCCTGGTGAACCTGGGCAACGCCACCGGCCACCCCAGCTTCGTCATGTCGTCGAGCTTCACCAACCAGGTGCTGGCGCAGATCGAGCTTTGGACCAACCGCGACGCGTACGGCAACGACGTATACGTCCTGCCCAAGCACCTAGATGAAAAGGTCGCGATGCTGCACCTCGAGAAGCTCGGCGTGAAGCTGACGCAGCTGACGCCCAAGCAGGCGGGGTATATCGGCGTGCCGGTGGAAGGACCGTTTAAGCCGGATCATTACCGGTACTGAAGCGGGTGTTGTAAAGACGCAACAGGCGGCGGCAAACCTGCTTTTTTGTCGCCGCGAACGCCTAGAAGGGCCTGCGAACGACCGGCAGCGAACTTCAAATCAGTTCTTTGATCTGCAATGATCTGCACGCAACCGGAGAAGAATCATGTCGACTGCCGCGTCCCGTCGTTTCGCAACGACAACGTCCCTTCTAGCATTTGCCGCTGTAATGCTGCCTGCATCAGCAGTTGCTCAAACCGAGGAGCAACAGGTCGACGCGGCCGCCGCCACTGAAAACGCGGAGACTGAGCAGACTACGGGCGCGCCCACAGGGGACGAAATCGTAATCACTGGCTCGCGCATTCCGCGCGCGAACTTCGACACGGCACAGCCGGCCGTGGTGATCGGCGCCGAGCAGCTCGAGACCCGGGGTTACACCAACTTAGGCGATGCGCTTGACGAGCTCCCCGCGTTCGGGGTGCCCGGTAACAATGCCGTTGGCGGCCAGGCAGGGTCATTTGGCGCGGGGCAATCGTTTGTCAACTTCTTTGGCCTGGGCGATCAGCGCACCCTTACGGTGGTTAATGGCCGCCGTTTCGTCAGTTCGAACACCTCGTCCATCTTCGGCGTCACCGGCGCGGGCTCACAGGTCGACTTCAATGTCATACCCACCCTAATCGTCGACCGGATCGAAACGATCGCCGTTGGCGGCGCGCCGATCTACGGGTCGGACGCGATTGCAGGCACGGTCAACATCATCACGCGCCGCAAATTCGACGGGGTGCGGCTTGACGCGCAATACGGCATCTCTGAGCGCGGCGATGCGCGGGAGTATCGCTTGGGTGCGTTAGCGGGCACCACATTCGGGGGCGATCGGGGCAGCGTTACGGCGGCTTTCGAATACAACAAGAGTGCAGGCCTCACGGGCGAAGACCGCCCGCGCTCGGGCTTGGGCCGCTTCTTCACCTCGCCGCTTGCGAGTGCGAACTCTCCATTCAATCAGATTTTGATCCAAGACCGCAGGATTCCGGGACTGTCGGAATTTGGCGCACCGCTCGTATCCGACTTTATCCCGTTGTCGCCCGCGCAAGCGAACAGCTTTGGCGGTTTTCAGCCTAGCGTGGTCGACGCCGCCGGTAACCCGCTCGTGTTCAACGCCGCAGGGGAACTTGTCCGCCTCGATTTCGGGCAGCAAACGGGCAATCTAATCAACTTCAGCGGCGGTGGCGGTTTCGCCTTGCCGGAGAACCTGCTGACCGAGACGAGGCGTTATCTCGGCGCCGTCTTGGCGCAGTTTGAGGTGGCGGACGGGATTCGCTTGTTCGGTGAAGGCTGGTACGCCAACAGCAGGGGCAATCAGTTGCGCGATCAGCCGGTATACAACACCGCGCTGTTCGACTCGGCGGGCGCACCCGATGGCAACTTAATCATCGGCTTAGACAATCCGTTCCTGTCGGCAGGCGCGCGAGCGATTATCGCGAACAATCTTGCTACCAATCCCAACCGCGATTTCGCCGATCAAGATTTTTTCTATCTCGGCCGCGCCAACACTGATCTGGTATCCGGCGCAGGGGCCTCCACTGTTGAGCTGTACCGCTTCGTCGGCGGTTTCGATGGCACTTTCAACGCTCTCGGACGCGAGATGACATTCGAGTTGGTCGGCAATTACGGGCGTTCGACCACCGAAGGGCGGGAGCGCGTCTTGGTGCAGCAGAACTTCGAAAACGCACTGAACGCGGTTCGGGACGCAAGCGGCAATATTGTCTGCGCTCCGGGCCAGCCGAACTCCCCGCTACGGACGATCAGCTCAACCTGTGCACCCATCAACCCATTCGGTCAGCAGATCAGCCAAGCCGCCCGCGACTACGTGACGGCGATCGCCGATCCGCGCGCGGTAAACGACCAAATCGTCGGCACGGCTTCTCTGTCGGGCAGCTTGTTCGACATTTGGGGCGGGCCGCTCGGTTTTGCCATCGGCTACGAACATCGGCAGGAGCGCGCTCGATTCAATCCGGGAGCTTTTTTCTTCGGCCAGCCGGACCCTAACGATCCGAACGGCGATCGCACCCAGTTTGGGCGTTCGATCCCGATCGACCCCATCCGCGGCAAGTTCAACACGGACGAAGTCTTCGGCGAACTGACCGTGCCCGTTATCGGGCCGGATACCGGAATCTCGTTCATCCGCTCGTTCGAGCTGAACGGCGCAGCGCGCTATATCGATCATTCGCTGGCCGGCGGCGACTTGACGTGGACCGCGGGTGCGACGTTCCAACCGGTACGCGATCTTACGATCCGCGGTAATTTCACGAGGTCCGTGAGAGCGCCAGCCATCACCGAGTTGTTCAACCCCACCAGTCAGATCTTCACCACCGCCGACGATCCTTGCGATGCCCGCTTCCGAAGCGGCGGACCCAATCCAGCGACCCGCCAGGCGAATTGCTCGGCTGCCGGACTTCCCGCCGGCTTTGAGTCCAACATCGTAGATTTCACGGCGCGCGGAACATTGCAGGGAAATACTGAGCTGCGGAATGAGAAGGCCGACGCTTGGACAGTGGGGGCTATCCTCCGGCCCCGCTTCCTGCAGGGCTTCACGCTTGCGGTCGACTACGTGGACATCAAGGTCAAAGGCGCTATCGAAACGCTGGACGCCGATCAGACCTTGCAGGCCTGCTACGACGATCCCGGCTTTCCCTCTTCCATCTGCGAGAACTTCACCCGCGACGCCGACGGACAGATCACCTTCATTCAGACGGGCTTCGCCAATGCCGCTCAGCGTGACTTCCAGGGCGTGATCGCCGAGTTGGCCTGGAACATACGAACCCCGTTCCTCGGCGCGAACAGCACCTTCAACATTGGCGTGAATTACCTCTACAACGACAAGCTGCAGGTTCGCGTCGGCCAAGGAGATCTGACGACGCTGCGGCGATCGATCGGCTATTCTAAGCACCAAGCCACGACCAATCTGACCTATCGGAACGAGGGTTTCCGCGCGCAACTGCAGGCGCAGTACATCGGCCCGGCCTTGTTCGACCCGGATGAAGAGCCGGACAATCGCGAGTTCCGCGGCGTGGGCGACGTGGTTTTCCTCAACACCTCGGTATCTTACGACATCAACGACCGGTTCAGCGTCCGCTTCATCGTGGACAATCTTCTGGATCAGAAGCCACCGTTCCCGTCGCCGGGCGGGGGTGGTCGGGTGACGTATTTTGACGGGATACTTGGCCGTTACTTCAAGGCCGGAGCGTCGGTTAAGTTCTAGAATGCTGATGCGGGCGGTCGCGGCGCGACCGCTCGTTTTTCGTTCGCAAGACGAGCTTACCGGGTGCTAGTCACGGCGCAGCCCATGACCGAACACCCGCAGCAGTTTGCAATCGTCGTGACCGCCGCATGATGCTGCAAAGCGTCGGCGCTCCGACTCTGGCCATCATGTCCGCGGTCGCCGCCCTGTGGATGGGCGGTGCGCTGGTTATCTGGGTCGCGGCGCTGCGGCGGTCGCGGGACGCGCGGGATGCGGCGGCGCGGCTCGCTAGCCAGGAGGCGCTGCTCGCGACGGGGCCGGCGCTGCCGATGCTGGTGCATCCGGGTGGCGGCTTGGAGGGTACGCAGAGGCTCGCCGATACGCTCGGGCTCGACGCGTTGCCGACGCTGTTTTCCAGCCTGAGCGGCATCGAGGACGGCGACCTGCACGCCTTGTCGCAAGCGGTCGCCACCGCCGCGCGGGCGGGGCAGGCGTTCGACATGCCGGTGCGGCTGACCGCCAACGGGCGCTACCTGCGCGTCCACGGCGGCCCGGCGCCGCCGCCGCTGGGCACGGGCACCGTGGTGCTATGGTTCTCCGACGCCAGTCGCGCCGAGGACGAGAAGGCGCTGCTCACGCGCGAACGCGAAGACCTGGGCGAAGCGCTGACTGCGCTTGGCCGGCTGATCGAAGCCGCGCCGTTTCCCATCTGGCACCGCGCGCCCGACCTGAGCCTTGCTTTGGTCAACGACGCCTATGTACGCGCGGTAGAGGCCAGCGATGCCGGCACGGTGATCGACCGTGGCATCGAGCTGCTGGAGGCGGGCAGCGGCGTTGACGGGCGCGCGGCGGCGGCGGCGGCGCGCGACGCCGGCCATGCACTGTCTCGCACCGTACCCGCGACCGTCGGCGGGGAACGCCGCATCCTGCGCGTCGACGACGTGCCGATCGGCAACGGCGCGGTCGCGGGCTACGCCATCGACGTGCAGGATTTGGAGTCCGCGCGCAGCGACCTGGCGCGCTTCGCCAACGCCCAGCGCGCGATGCTTGACCGGCTGTCTTCGGGCGTAGCGCAGTTCGGCGCCGACCGCGCACTGACCTTCTGGAACCAGCCGTTCGCTCGTCTCTTCGACATGCCGCCGGACTGGCTGGCCGAACGGCCTGAGTTCGACCGGGTGCTGGAGCGCATGCGCGACAACCATCAGCTGCCCGAAGTGCGCGACTTTCCGGAATGGAAGGCGGATCGGCGCGACTGGTTCCTGGGCCTGGCCCAAGCCATCGAAGAGGCGTGGCTGCTGCCCGGCGGGGCGCATCTGCGCGTCGTCGCGCAGCCGTTGCCGGACGGCGGGCTGCTGCTGATCTTTGAGGATCGGACCGAGCAGGTGCAGCTCGCGTCGGCGCGCGACACGCTGCTCCGCGTCCGGACCGCGACGTTCGACAATTTGTTCGAGGCGATAGGCGTGTTCGCGGGCGACGGGCGCATGTACCTGTGGAACACGCGTTTCCGCGAAACCTGGGGCCTGGACGAGGATCAGCTCGCCAGCCACCCGCGCGTCGATGCGCTGGTGCCGTTGCTTGGGCGGCAGCTCGCCGACCCCAGCCACGCGGGCTTGGTGCGCGAGCTGGTGCGCGGCGCGACGGCGGAGCGCCAGCAGCAGGCCGGTCGCGTCACCTTTGCAGACGGGCGCCACTTCGAATTCGCCGCCGTGCCGCTGCCGGACGGCAACGCGCTGTTCACGATGCTGGACGTTACCGACAGTCGCCGGATCGAGACGGCGCTGCGCGAGCGGACCGAGGCGCTGGAGGATGCCGACCGGGTCAAGACGGCCTTCGTCGCGGGGATGAGCTACGAGTTGCGCACGCCGCTGACCTCCATCGCCGGCTTCGCGGAGATGCTCGCGGCCGGGTACGGCGGCGCGCTGGACGAGGGCGCTCGCGATTATGTCGGCGCGATCCTGGAAGCGACCGACCGGCTGGGCAAGCTGATCGACGACGTGCTCGACCTGACGCAGACGGAGGCGGGCGGCGGGCCGATGCGGACGCAAAAGGTCGATCTGCGCGCCTTGTGCCAGCAGGCGGGCAGCGCCTTTGCCGCCGCGGCTGCCGAGGCCAGGATCGAGCTGGTGCTGCACATCGAGGACGGCGTGGGAACGGTAGACGGCGAGCCCCGCCGCCTGCGCGAGGCACTGCATCACCTTCTTCGCAACGCCATATCGCACACGCCGGTGGGCGGGCGCGTTCTGCTGCACGGCGACGGCGATCGGGGCGAGGCGATGCTGACGGTGAGCGACAATGGCAGCGGCATTCCCCCGGCCGAGCAGGCGCACCTGTTCGACCGCTTCCGCCGCATGCCAAGCGGCGGCGGCGGCATTTCGGTTGGCCTGGGCCTGCCGCTGACCCGCCAGTTCGTCGAGGCGCATGGCGGCAGCGTGTCCCTGCTGTCGGAACCGGGCGAGGGCACGTCCGTCACGATCCGGCTGCCGCGCGGCCGATGATCCTGGCCGACGAGGCGGCGACGCTGGCGCTGGGTGCGCGGATCGCGGGCGTGTTGCGCGCGGGGGATGTCGTGGCGCTGTCGGGCCCGCTGGGCAGCGGCAAGACGACGCTGGCGCGCGGCTGCCTCGCCGGGCTGGGCTACGCGGGCGAGGTGGCGAGTCCGACCTTTACCGTTGTGCAATTCTATGATGCCACAGCATCCCGAGTGCCCGTGCTCCACGTCGATCTCTACCGCCTGGACGGCGCCGACGAGGCAGAGGAGCTGGGGCTCGACGACGCGCTCGCCGACCACGCGCTGCTCGTCGAATGGCCCGAGCGGCTGGGCGCGACGCTGTGGCCACAATCGCTGCGGCTGGCATTGCAGCCCACTCCAGACGGCGCGCGCTGCTTGACAGCCGACGTGCCGGAGGCATGGACGGACCGATGGCCACCAGTACCTCAGCCGTCATGATCCCGCCCGCGCACGCGCCGGAATTCCTCGCGGCCGCCGGCTGGGGCGGGGCGGAGATCCGCCCGCTCGCAGGCGACGCCTCGTTCCGCCGCTATTTCCGGGTCCACCGCGGCGCGGAGACGGCCGTGCTGATGGACGCGCCGCCCGACAAGGAGGACAGCCGGCCTTTCCTCGCCATCGCCGATCACCTCAATCGCTTGGGCTTCGCCGCGCCGCATGCGATCCGAGCGGATCTGGACGGCGGGCTGATCCTGCTGGAGGATTTCGGCGACGAATTGGTCGGGCCGCTGCTCGCGCGCGAGCCGGGGCTGGAGGACGAAGTCTATCGCGCGGCGATCGACATCCAGATCGCACTGCACGATCACGCGCCGCCTGCGATCGAGCCTTACGCGCGTCCGGCGCTGGTTCGCGAGGTCGACCTCTTCACCGACTGGTACTTGCCGGCGCTGGGCGTCGAGGTCGATCGCGACGCCTGGCATGCGGCGTGGGATGCGGTGTGGGGGGAGGTCGTAGAGCAGACGCTCGCCGCGCCGGTGCTGACGCTGCGCGACTACCACGCCGACAATCTGCTGCGCCTGCCGGGCCGGCACGGAGTGCAGCGGCTGGGCCTGCTCGACTTTCAGGACGCGCTTGCCGGTCATCCCGCCTACGATCTCGTGTCGCTGCTGCAGGACGCGCGCCGCGACGTGCATCTTGATCTCGAGGCGACCATGATCGAGCGTTATTGCAACGGACGCGGCATCGTGGACCGGCAGGCGTTCCGCGCCGCGTATGAAGTGCTCGGCGCCCAGCGCAACACCAAGATCCTCGGCATCTTCACGCGCCTGAACCGCCGCGACGGGCGCGCCGGTTATATCGAACGGTTCCCCCGCATCTGGGGCTACCTCGAGCGCAATTTGGCCCACCCGGCGCTTGGGCCGGTGCGCGACTGGTTCGATGCCAACGTGCCGGCGGACAAACGCGTGGCGGCGTGGGCTTAAAGGCGGCGTGGGCGTGAACATGATGGCCAAGGCGCTTCGCCTGCGCCCGCAGCCGGAGGCGGAGGCGGATGTTCCGCCGACGGCGATGGTGCTCGCGGCGGGCCTCGGCAAACGCATGCGTCCGCTGACCGCGACGCGGCCCAAGCCGCTGGTCGAGGTCGCGGGGCGGGCGCTGCTCGACCATGCGCTCGACCGGTTGCGCGCGGCGGGCGCGGAACATGCGGTGATCAACGTGCATTATCTCGCAGACAACCTCGAAGCGCATGTCAGCCGCATGCCGCAAGACCCTTTGCGCGTGTCGTTTTCCGACGAGCGGGCGCTGTTGCTGGAGACGGGTGGCGGGCTGGTGCACGCGCTGCCGTTGATCGATGCCGACCCCTTTCTAGTGGTGAATTCGGACAATTTGTGGGTCGACGGGCCGGTGGATACGCTGCGCATGCTGAGCAGCCATTGGGATGAGGCGCGCATGGACGCGCTCCTGTTGTTGGTGCCGCTGGCCCGCGCCAACAACCATCATGGCCGAGGCGATTTCCATATGGACCGAGACGGCCTCATCAGCCGCCGCCGCCCGGGTCGCGTCGCGCCGTTCGTGTACACGGGCATCCAGATCGTCTCCAAGCGGCTGATCGTCGATGCGCCGCCGGGACCGTTCTCGTTCAACCTGTTCTGGGACCGCGCGATTGCCGCGGGCCGCTGCTTCGGCGCGGCGCATCAGGGATTGTGGTTCGATGTCGGAACGCCGCCGGCGGTGGGGGCCACGGAAGCGGTGCTGCTGGGCAGCTGACGTTCGGCGGAGGTTCTAGCGGCTGAACGTCATCCCGGCGCAGACCGGGATCTCGGCGCGATGGCCACCGCAATCTTCACCCGACGAGATCCCAGCATGCGCTGGGATGACGCGAGGGGGGAGAGCCGCTACGTTCCCGCCGTGCCTGCCACCCCCAGCGTCTTCACCATTCCACCGCACCGTTCCTTTTCCGACGCGCTAGTCGCCGGGATCATGGCGGCGCATGGCGGCGAGCCGCTGGCGCTGGCGCGCGGCACGATCCTGCTGCCCAACAATCGCGCGGCGCGGGCGGTGTCGGACGCCTTTGTGCGCCGCACGGGGACGGGGCTGCTGCTGCCTCGCCTCGTGCCGATCGGCGACCCGGAACTGGACGAGCGGATTGGCGGCGCGTTCGATCCGGCGGGCGGCGAACCGGTGCCGCCCGCAGTCGATCCGCTGGTCCGGCAGATGCGGCTGGCGCGGCTGGTGCAGGACGGCGGCGACGGCACGCTAGGCGCGGCGGAGGCGATGCGGCTGGCGGCCGAACTGGCGCGCACGCTGGACGCGCTGACGATCGAAGGCGTGCCGCCATCGGAACTGGCGAACGCCGCCGCCGACGCGCCGGACCTGTCGGCGCACTGGCAGGTCTCGCTGGAACGGCTGCAGGTGATCATGATGGCCTGGCCCCGCGCGCTGGCGGAGCTTGGGCGCATCGACATGGCCGATCGCCGCAACCGGCTGCTGAACGCCTTGGCCCGGCGCTGGCGTAGCGCGCCTCCGCCGGGCTTCGTCGTCGCCGCGGGCATCACCACCACCGCCGTCGCCCTAGCGCGGCTGCTGGGTGTCGTCGCGCGCTTGGAGCGCGGAGAGGTCGTGCTGCCTGCCCTGGACCTAGGCATGAGCGCGGCAGAATGGGACGCGTTGGGGCCGCACGAGCCGGACCCTGAGACCGGTATCCGGCGCCGTTCGATCGAAACGCATCCGCAGTTCGCGCTCAAGCTGCTGCTCGATCGCATGGCGGTGGGGCGGGGCGAGGTTCAGCGCTGGCGTCATGGCGGGGGCCGCGATGCGCCGGCGGTGCGGACGCGCGCGATCGGCAATGCGATGGCGCCCGCGCGCTTCACGGGCAAGTGGCAGGACCTGCCGCCCGCCCAGCGTCGCATGAGCGGCGTTCGCGTCGTTGAGGCGGCGGACCCCGCGCAGGAAGCGCAGGGGATCGCGCTGGCGCTGCGCGGCGCGATGGAGACGCCCGGACGCACGGCGGCGCTGGTGACCCCCGACCGCATGCTGGCGCGGCGCGTGTCGGCGCATCTGAAACGCTGGGGCATTCAGGCGGACGACAGCGCCGGGCGGCCGCTGTCCGAAACGCCCGCGGGAACGCTATTGCTGGCGATAGCGGCCGCCGGCGCGGAGCGGTTCGCGCCGGTGGCGCTGCTGACGCTGCTCAAACACCCGCTGGTCGCGGCGGGCGACGGGCGGCTTGCCTGGCTTGACGGCGTGCGCCTGCTGGATCTGGCGCTGCGCGGACCGCGGCCGCCGGCGGGGCTCGAGGGGCTCGCGCGCTTTTTTGCGCAGGAGGACCATGGCCGGGTACGCGTGCGCGCCGGCGAGTGGTTCGCGGACGTGCGGCCGATGCTGGAGCCGTTGGAGGCGGTGTTCGCGGGCGACAGCGCGCCTGGCCTCACGGAGATACTGGCGGTGGTGCGCGAGACGGCGTCGGCGCTGGCGGGCGATGCGGCTTGGTCCGGGGTCGCAGGGCGCGAGGCGGCGAAGCTGATCGCGGACGCGGAGGACGCCGCGCCGCACGGGCCGGCGGCGGTGGCGTCCGACGCCGTGGTGCCGCTGCTCGGTGGGCTGCTGGAGGCGCAGGCCGTGCGGCCGCCGTTCGGCGGGCACCCCCGCATCTTCATCTGGGGTTTGCTGGAGGCGCGGCTTCAGCATGCCGACCTGATGGTGCTGGGCGGGCTCAACGAGGGCACCTGGCCCGCGCTGCCGACGCCCGACGCGTGGCTCGCGCCCAAGATCCGCGCCAATCTCGGGCTGCCGGGGCTGGACCGCCGCATCGGGCTGGCGGCGCATGATTTCGCGAGCGCGCTGGGCGGGCGGGAGGTGATCGTCACGCGGGCGCGGCGCGACGCGCGGGCGCCGGCCATCGCGTCGCGTTTCTGGCTGCGGCTGGAGGCGATGACCGGCGGCATGACGCGCGCGCCCGACCTGCCGTGCTGGGCGCGGCGGCTCGGCGCGCCGGGAACGCCTGTGTCCCCCGCGGCGCGGCCTGCGCCCAGTCCTCCCGCCGCGCTGCGTCCCCGCCGGCTGGCCGTGACCGATCTCGACCGCTTGAAGGCCGACCCCTACGCGTTCTACGCTAAGTCCATTCTGGGCCTACGCGCACTGGACGGCGTCGATGCCGATCCCAGCGCAGCGTGGCGCGGAACGGCGGTGCATGACGTGCTGGAACGCTGGTTCGCCGACGACGTGTGCGATCCCGCGAAGCTGGTGCCGCGAGCGGAGGCGATGCTGAACGATGGCGGCGTCCATCCGTTGCTGCGCGCCTTGTGGCAGCCGCGGCTAATGGAGGCGATCGCCTGGATCAGCGCGCGTATGGCGGAGGACCGGGGGGAAGGACGCCTGCCACGCCTGGCGGAGGTCAAGGGCGTCGCGACGCATGCCGGCGTCGAATTGCATGGCAAGGCGGACCGCATCGACGTGCTGGCCGACGGCAGCCTCGCGATCGTCGACTACAAGACGGGCAAGCCGCCGAGCGGCGCGGCGGTCAAGGAGGGGTTCGCGATGCAGTTGGGACTGCTGGGCCTCATCGCCGAGCGCGGCGGGTTTGGCATCCAAGGAAAGCCGTCCGCCTTCGAGTACTGGTCGCTCGCGAAGTCCGCATCGGGCAGCATCGGCTACGCCGCCTCGCCCGTCGGCGGGCGGTCGGGGATTGAGCCCGACCGCTTCACCGCGCTGGCGGCACATCATCTGGAACAGGCGGCGGCGCGCTGGCTGACGGGCGTGGAGCCGTTCATCGCCAAGCTTCAACCGGAGTATGCGCCGTATGGCGACTACGACCAACTGATGCGCCTCGACGAATGGTATGGCCGCGATGGGGGGTAAGCGCCTCAAGCTGCTCCAGCAGCTCCAGGGCGCGCAGCTGGCGGCATCGGACCCGAGCGGCCACGCGGCGCTGTCGGCGTCTGCCGGCACGGGCAAGACGCATGTGCTGACCGCCCGCGTGCTCCGGCTGTTGCTGGGCGCTGCGGACCCCGGGTCGATCCTCTGCCTGACCTTTACCAAGGCCGGCGCGGCGGAGATGGCGGATCGCATTCACGCGCGGCTTGCCTCCTGGGTGCGACTCGCCGACAATCACCTGAGGCGTGAACTGTTCGCGCTGGGCGAGAATAACCAGACCGAAGACCTTGCGCAGGCACGCACTTTGTTCGCCCGCGTGCTCGACGCCACGGGCGGCGGCCTGCGCATCCAGACCATCCATGCCTTCGCGCAATCGTTGCTGGCGTCGTTCCCGGCGGAGGCGGGGATCACACCCGGCTTCCAGCCGCTGGACGCCCGCGCCGAACGGCTGCTGGCGCGCCAGGTGCTCGCCGACCTGCTGGTGCGCGCGGAGGAGAGCGGGGACCTCGGCCTTATCGACGACGTCCGCGTGCTCAGCCGGCGGCTGGGCGAAGCGGGCGCCGAGGCGCTGTTGATGCAGGCCGCGCGCGCCCCGGATGCCTTGGCTGCGCTGGGGCCCAGGCAAGGGATTGAGGCGCGTCTGCGCGGCTATTTCGGCGTTCCCGCCGATCTCGACGCGGCGCTGGTGGAGGGCTGCGGCGACGCGTGCTTCGGCGATGCGCTGGCCCGGGTGGCGGCGGCCAACCGCGCTTGGGGCGCGGCCACGGGACACGAACGTGCTGACCGGGCCGAGGCGTTCATGGCGCTGCACCCCGGCGACCGTGTCGCGCAGCTCGCCGAGCTTGCGCAACTTTGGCTCACAAAGGACGGCAGCCCGCGCAAGACGTCGGCAAAGGTGCTCGCGGCCGAGCCCAACTATGACGATCATCTAGAGCCGCTCGCGGAGACCGTCGGTCGCCTGTTGGGTATTCAGCAGGCCGCGGCGCTGGTTACGGTGCTCGCCGCCGGCCTGCGCGCAGGGCACACCTACGCGTCCGCTTACGCCGACGCGAAGCGCGCCGCGGGCGTCGTCGACTTCGATGACCTGATCCGCGGCGCCCGGGACCTGCTCGGCACGCCCGGAATGGGCGAATGGGTGCGCTACAAGCTGGACCAGCGCACCGACCACATCCTTGTCGACGAAGCGCAGGACACCAATGCCGCGCAGTGGGCGATCGTCGGCGAACTCGTCGAGGAGTTCTTTCAGGTCGACCCGGACGCGGTGGGCGCGAGCGTCCGGACGCTGTTCACCGTCGGAGACTTCAAGCAGGCGATTTTCGGCTTTCAGGGCACCGAGCCCAAGGAGTTCGAACGGGCGCGGCAGTACTTCCAGCGCAAGGCTGACGAGTCCGGGCAGCCGTTCCGCAACCTGTCGCTGGACGTCAGCTTCCGCTCGTCGCCGCCGGTGCTCGACCTGGTCAACCAATTGGTGCGCGACGTCGGCGCGGATCGGCTGGGGCTGGCGGAGGACGCGCCGCCGCACAGCAGTTTTTACGCCGGACGGGCGGGGTCCGTGACCCTGTGGAAGCCGTACAGCTCCGTCGAGGCGGCGGACGAGGAGGAGAGCGAGGGCGAGGAAGGCTGGATAAGCGACGCCACTCGCGGCTTCGCGACGCGGCTCGCGCGGCAGGTGCGGCATTGGCTGGACGACCCGTTCTTCGTCCACGCCAAGGGTCGCGCGCTCAAGCCTGAGGACATCTTGATACTGGTGCGCCGCCGCGGCGAACTCGCGGGTTTGCTCGTCGCGCGGCTGCATGCGGAAGGGGTGCC
>DASQNO010000122.1:0-25068 GCA_035644935.1 Sphingomonadaceae bacterium | reverse complement strand
CAGCGGATGGTCGGCGACCGCCACGCCGATCCCGTAATTGGGCGTGCAGAAGTCGTTGCCCGCGTAGAACAGCCAGTAGCGGCCCTCCTGCCGCGTCACCCACGGACCTTCGATCAAGTGGCCTTCCCACAGTTGGTCGTTCGTCAGCACGATCGTCGGTTCGCCGATCAGCGACGCGCCGTCCGGGGCCAGCCGCTGCGCCCGTACCGGCGTCTGCATCGCGTCCAGAATGTCCCCGGCGCGGCCGCTCGCCCGCAGCGCCCGCTGCACGCGCGGCCAGGATTCGAGCACCGCCTCGATCAGCGGCTGCATCAGGAAGAAGCGCTCGATCGGCCGGCGTCCGTTCGCCCAAGGCTGCACCGCGGCGGCGAAGGCGGCGATGCGGCGATCTTCTTCGCGCTCGAACAACTGGGCGATGAGTTCCGGCTCCTCGCGCAGCAGCCTGGCGAGCGGCCGCGGCCACAGGCCGTTGGTGTCGGCCTTCCAGAACAGGAAAGGCTGCCCGTCCGCATCTACGAAGATGTGCGAATCGATCACGCCGCCGCTCTTGGGCTGAGGCGGCGCGTTCGGGTCGCTCGACGGGAACAGCGCAACGCCGCCGGTCAGCAACGGCTGGCCGAGGTCCCGCCACGGGCCTCGCGGGCTCGCGCTCTTGGCCAGCCCGATCGCCAGCGCGTTGTTCGTCTCCCGCGCCGTATAGGCTAGCCAGTATTCGTCGCCGACCCGCGCCATCTCGGGCGCCCAGAAGTCGCCCTGGTGCCGCCCCGCCGCCGTCCACGAAGGGGTGTGCCCTTCGGGGAAAACGAAACCCACCGGCTCCCAAGTCTCGAGGTCGTCGGAGCGCAGGATGGGAAACGCGTCGGGCGCGTCGTTCGACGTCGCGACGAGGTAGTATCCCTCGTCCGTCTTGAGCACCGCCGGGTCGCCGTATCCCGCCAGTATGCGCGGATCGAGATTGCCGGTGATCAGCGGGCGCCAGCTCGGCTCGTGATGGGCCTGCGGGGGCGGTCGTTCGCCGCCATGCGGGCCTTCCATTCCGTAGTCGCGCGCCAGCTCCCGGTAGAACGCGGCGTAGTCGCGCTGCTCGCCTCCGCGAACCCGGTAGTCGCGCGTCTCGCCGCTGCCGCCGAGCGTGACGGCAAAGCGCGTGCCCTCGCCCTCGCTGACGGCGTCGACATGGAAGAATGGCGTGGCGATCTGGGTCATCGCCGTACAATGGGTGCTGTGCGCGGGATTGAGAAGGCGGGGCGTTCGAACTTCGGCCGCAGGGCCTGTCGCCGCACGACTGTTTGGCGCTAGAGGTTCGTGGATGCTTACTAGAACCTCACCCGATCTCGACGCCCTGCGGCTCCTCGACGACCGCCTGCGCTGGCTGTCCGCTTGGACGATCCACAACGCCAATCACCTGCGGCCGAGCACCGATGGCCTCAAGGTCGGCGGCCATCAGGCGTCGTGCGCGTCGATGACCGCTATCATGGCGGCGCTCTATTTCCACGCGCTCGGCCCCAACGACAAGGTCGCAGTGAAGCCGCACGCCGGACCCATCCTGCACGCGATCCACTATCTGCTCGGCTCGCAAACGAAGGAGCAGCTGGAGAACTTTCGGGGCTTCGGCGGCATGCAGAGCTACCCCAGCCGCACCAAGGACCTGATCCCTGTCGACTTCTCCACCGGCTCGGTCGGGCTCGGCGTCGCAATCACCGCCTTCGCCTCGCTGGTCCAGGACTACCTCGTCGCGCACGGCATGATGGCAGCCGCCGACACCGGCCGCATGGTGGCGCTGATGGGCGATGCGGAGCTCGACGAAGGCAATATCTACGAATGCCTGATCGAGGCGTACAAGCACGACATCCGCAATTGCTGGTGGATTGTCGATTATAATCGGCAGTCGCTCGACGCGACCACGGCCGAGCGCATGTTCCGTCGATTCGACGACATCTTCGCCGCGTGCGGATGGCGCGTCGTGACCTTGAAGTATGGCAAGGCGATGGAGGCGGCGTTTGCCGAACCCGGCGGGCCCGAGCTCAAAACCTGGATCGACGAGGCCGGCAACGCCGACTACGCGGCGCTGACCTACCAGGGCGGCGCTGCGTGGCGCGAGCGGCTGGAGCGGGACACCCCGGCGACGAGGCCGCTGCTCGATGCGCGTGACGACGATGCGCTGGCGGCGCTGATGACCAACCTCGCGGGGCACGACATGGCGAGCCTGGTGGAGGCCTTCGACGCCGCCCGCGACGACTTGCCGACGCTGTTCATCGCCTACACGATAAAGGGTCACCGCCTGCCGTTCGCCGGGCACAAGGACAACCATTCGGGTCTGATGAACCTTGGTCAGACCGCCGCGATGCGGGATGGCCTGGGAATCGTGGAAGGGCAGGAGTGGGAGCCGCTGGGCGGCCTCGGCGACAACGCGCGCACGGGCGTGCAGGCCCTGCTCGACGGATGTCAGATCGCGAAGACCAAGCGCCGGCGGCCCTGGAGCGGGGTCGCGGTCCCGGCGATCGCCCCGCCCGTGGGCGAAGAGCAGTCGACGCAGGCCGCCTTCGGCAAGATCCTGCTCGACCTTTCCCGCGCGGGCGGTACGCTCGCCGATCGCATCGTTACGACCTCGCCCGATGTCACCGTGTCGACCAATCTCGGCGCATGGGTGAACCAGCGCGGGCTGTTCCGACGCTCCGAACTCGCCGACGTCTTCGCCGCCGCCAAGATCCCGAGCCCGCAGAAATGGGCTGGGCGTCCGGCCGGCCAGCACATCGAACTGGGCATCGCCGAAAACAACCTGTTCCTGATGCTTGCGGCTCTAGGACTCGCGGGCGACCTGTTCGGCGCGCGGCTGATGCCCGTGGGAACGCTCTACGACCCGTTCATCGCGCGGGGCCTCGATGCGCTGAACTACGCCTGCTACCAGGACGCGCGCTTCATGCTGGTGGCGACGCCGTCGGGCGTGACGCTGGGGCCGGAGGGCGGCGCGCACCAATCGATCAACCCGCCGCTGATCGCCATGGGGCAGCCGGGCTTGCGTCACTACGAACCCGCCTTCGTCGACGAACTCGCCGCCATGATGGAAGAAGGCTTCCGCCTGATGGACGCGGCCGACGGCGAGAGCGTCTACCTCCGCCTCACGACGCGCAGCATCGCCCAGATGGTGCGGACGGACGAGGATTGGAAAGCCGGCGCGCTGGCAGGCGGCTATTGGCTGCGCGCGCCGACGCCGGGCGCGGAGATGGCGCTGGTGTTCTCCGGCGCGCTTGCCCCCGAAGCCTTAATGGCGTGGGAAGAACTGCACGACGACCTGCCCGGCCTGGGCTTGCTCAACGTCACCTCGCCCGATCTGCTGCACCGCGGCTGGTCCGCTGGCGGCGGGTCGCACGTCGCGAGGCTCCTCGCGCCCTTGTCGCGCGATGCGCAGCTCGTCACCTTGCTCGACGGATCGCCCGCCGCGCTATCATGGCTGGGCGGCGTCCGCGGGCATCGCGTCCGCCCGCTGGGCGTTGATCGCTTCGGGCAGACTGGATCGCTCCAGCATCTCTACGCGCATCACCGCCTCGACGGCGAAGCGGTGATCGATGCGGCGGCGGAACTGCTGGTGGGGGAGGGCGCGCGATGAGCGGCTTGTTGTTCGAAGATTGCGGGCCCAATGTGCTGATCCGGCACGCGGTGCGGCGCACGGTGACCGAGACCGACAACATCCTCGTCACGACGCTGACGCACAATGTCCAGCCGCTCCACCTCGACGCCGAAGCGGCGGCGGCGACCGAGTTCGGGCAGGTGATCGTCAATTCGATCTTCACCTTCGGGCTGATGGTGGGGGTAAGCGTCGCGGATACGACGCTGGGCACGCTGGTCGCGAACCTAGGCTACAATGACGTGACATTTCCCAAGCCTGTGTTCGTTGGCGACACGCTGCGGACGGAAACGCGGGTGCTTGAAACGCGGACGAGCAAGTCGCGGTCGAACGCGGGCATCGTCGTCTTTGAACATCGCAGCTTCAACCAGCGCGACGAGCTCGTGGCCCGCTGCACCCGTACCGCTTTGCTCAAGCGGCGCGACGCATGACCGCCCCGCCGCCCCGCTCCTGGCTGTTCGTCCCCGCCGACAGCGAGAAGAAAATCGGCAAGGCGCTCGCGTCGGAGGCCGACGCCGTGATCCTCGATCTCGAAGACTCGGTGGCCGCCGGGCGCAAGAAGGATGCGCGGGAGATCGCCGCCGCTGCGCTCGCGCAGGCCGGTTCGGGCCCGCAGCGCTGGGTGCGGATCAATCCGCTGGATAGCGGTTTGGCCGAGGACGACTTGGCCGCGGTCGGTGCGCTTGCGATCGCGGGCGTCGTGCTGCCCAAGGCGGAAAGCGGGGAGGACGTCGCCCGCCTGGCTGCGATGCTTGGCCGGGACCTGCGCATCCACGCCGTCGCCACGGAGACCGCCGCAAGCCTGTTCGGACTCGGCACCTACGCCGACGCGCCGCGGCTCGCCGCGATGAGCTGGGGGGCGGAGGACCTGTCCGCCGCGCTGGGCGCCGCGTCCAAGTACGACGCAGGCGGCGGCTTGAGCTTCACCTACCGCATGGCGCGTTCGCTGTGCCTCGCCGGCGCCGCCGCCGCGGGCGTGCAGCCAGTCGACGGCGTCTTCGCCGATTTCCGCGACGCCGAGGGCCTCCGCGCGGAAGCGGCGGCGGCGCGGCGCGAAGGGTTCACCGGCAAGCTCGCGATCCACCCCGATCAGGTCGGCCCCATCAATGCCGCGTTCACGCCGTCGGACGCCGAGGTCGGGGCCGCCGAACGGATCGTTGCGCTGTTCGCGGCGAACCCGGACGCCGGCACGCTGGCGCTGGACGGCCGCATGCTCGACCGGCCGCATCTGCTGCAGGCTGAACGCCTGCTAGCGCGGCGACGCTGACCTCACGTCATCCCGGCGCATGCCGGGATCTCAGCGGGTGAAACGCGCCGTTCTTGGCCTCACGGAGATCCCAGCATGCGCTGGGATGACGGGCGAGCTATCGCGATGCCGCCGTGCCCGCGCCGGTCTCCGGGACCACCAAAACCTTCCACGCACGGGCATCGCCAAGGTACCGGCGCGCGAAGCGCTGCAGGTCGGCTGGCGTTACCGACTCGTAGTCGGCGATCTGCGAAGTGATCGCCGCGGCTACCCGCGGGTCCGCCTGGACCCGCGCCAAATTGCCCAGCCACCAGCCGTTGGACGAACCGCGGGCCCGCGTGATGCTGGCCAGCGAAGGGCGCCGGGCGCGGTCGAGTTCGTCGGCAGTGACCGGCGTGTCGCGAAGATCGCGCGCGATCTTTTGCGCGTCGGCGAGGAAACCCGCGAGCTTGTCGGGCGGTGCCTGGATCGAGGCCGAGAGATAGCCGTAATCGGCGAAGGTGGTAGACGGGCTGTGGCCCACCGAGGGGCTGTAGGTCGTGCCCTGCTTCTCGCGAATCTCCGCAATCAGCCGCAGCTGCAGAACATCGGACAGCAGAGTCAGGGTCCGCGACGCGCGGACGTCGCCGTAGAAGCCAGTGGTGGGCCAGGCGATGTAGGCCATGCCCTGATCCACGCGGCCCTTATGAACCAGCCGCACGGGTTCCGCTGCCGGCGTGGGGAAGCGTACAGATGCGTTGGTCGGCGGCGTTTCCTGGCCGGCGGGCAGCGCGCCGAACGTCGCCGCTGTCTGGCGGATCGCCTCGTCGACGGTGACGTCGCCGACGATCGTTACGTCCACCGGCGCGCGGCCGAAGCGCGGGCCGATCAGCGCGCGCGCGACAGACACGTCCATCGCCTTCATCTCGGCGCGCGACGGCGTTTTCCAGCGGCTGTCGCCCGACACGAGCAGCTGCCCCGCGTCGCGGTTGAAAATGCCGCCGGGCGTCGCCTCCAGCCCGTCATGAACGGTGTCGGCCAGCGACCGGCCGCGATCCCAGCCGGTCGAGCGCCACGCTGGGTCGGTGTAGTAGGCGGCCAGCAGCTTCATTTGAAGACCGAAGTCTTCCGGGCGCGTGTTGCCGCCGAGCGAGAAATTGTCATCATCGACGCCGAAGCTGACGCCCACGACATTCGGGGTTAGCGTTTCCTTGACCTCTTCCCACGTCAGCCGTCCGACGCCGCCCTCCGTGACGGCGCTGCCCGCGCCCCATTCGGGCGAGGCGCGGCCGTTGTTAGGGAAGTCCAGCCGGCCGTTGCCGAACCGCACACCGACCAGAATCTGGTCGTTCTGGAACGTTGTCGGCTTGACGGTCAGCCGCGTGCCGTTGGCAAAGCGCACGGCGGTAGCGCCCAGGCCCGGGAGTTCGCGCCGCTCAATTACCGCGCCCGGCGTTCCGAACGCCTCGTAGGGCCAGCCCTTGGCGGCGAGCGCAACCGGCGCGCTCACCGGAGTGCGTGTCGCAGCCTCATAGGCGGCGAGCAACGCGCGCTCGTCGCCGGACACGGGCGTCGGCGACGTCATGTAGATCAGCGGCCCCGAACCTGCGAACAGGGCCGGCAGCGTCGCATTGACTGTCTCGGCGGTCAGATCCTTCACTGTCGCCTCGAACCGCGCGAGCTGGCTCGCCGGCGTGGTCACGACCTGGTCGTCGTTGACCGCGGCGACGAGGCCGTCGGCGAGCCCGCGCGAATTGCGGGTCGCCGCGCCCGCGACTTGCGTCGTATAGGAGGAGCGCAGGTCGACGATCTCGCGCTGCAGTTCGCCTTCGCGAATGCCGTACTGCACAAGCCGGCGCTGCTCGGCGGTGATCGCGGCGAGCGCCTCCTGCCACTTTCCGGGCGCCGCAACCGCGACGAGGGTGGTGCGCTCGGCGGTTTTCGCATCTTCGGCAATGCCCGCGCCGGCGCCGGCAAAGGGCGGGTTGGGTTCGGCGGCGATGCGCTGCAGCCGGCGGTTGAGCACGCGCAGCGCCAGCTGCTCGATCGTTGTCTCACGGCGGCGCGCGACACTGTCGGGCTGCGTGTCCGCCGGGCGAACCCAATTCAGCGTCACGCGGCTGGGAACGCCCGCCTGTACGAACAGGCGCGCTTCCCCGCCCCGCCTGGTGGGCGTGCCCTGGTCCGCGTCGGTAAGCGCCGGACCTTCGCCGCTCCAGCTGGCGAAGCCGCCGCGGATCTTGGCCTCGATCGCGTCGACATCAATGTCGCCGACGACGACCAAGGTCGCGCGTTCGGGTCGGTAGTATCCATTGTAAAACTCGACGAAGCGCTCGCGCGGTGCGGTGCGGATCACCTCCGTGTCGCCGATAGGAAAACGGGTCGGCAGGCGCTGGTCCTTGAGCAAGAAGCCGTATTCGTCGAGCGCGACGCGATAGCCCGGCGTGCCGCGCGTGCGTTCCTCGGACAGGATGATCCCGCGCTCGCTGTCGATCGCCGCCCCCTCCAGCGACGCCTCGTCCGCGACCTCCCGCAGCAGAAACAGCGCCTCGTCGATCGTCGCGGCGTCGTTTTTGGGCAGATCGAGCTTGAACACGGTCTGCTCGAAATCGGTGGACGCGTTGGTGTCGGGGCCGAAGCGCAGGCCGGCCCGTTCCAGCCGCTTGACGAACTCGCCCTCAGGCACGTTGCGCGTACCGTTCAGCACCATGTGTTCCAGGAAGTGCGCGACGCCGCGCTGATCGTCGCGCTCGTTGAGCGATCCCGCGTCGATGCGTAGGCGGACCGACGCTTCGCCCGGCGGCGTGGTATTCTTCATGATGGCATAGCGCATGCCGTTGGGCAGCTGCCCGAAGCGAATGGCGGGATCGACGGGCACGTCGCTTGCAAGGTGCCGCCACGCCGAATTCGCGGAAGTCGCCGGGGCTGCAGCCCGTGGCTCGGCAACGCCGGCCTGCGAGCCGAGCGACGCGCAGGCGGCAAGCGGCAGAGTGGAGGCGGACAGCAAAAGCCAAAGGCGGCGCATGGGTCGGACTTTCTAGGGGAGCAGCGGCAAGAGCTTGACGCCTAAAGGGAATCTAGCTGCGGAAGCCGCAACGGCAAGGTGCCGGGCCGCGAAGGCTCAGCCGTAAGGCGGGAACCAGTCGGTGGCGATGTCGCCGAGACGGTCCTTGAAGTCCGCCAGGTCGATCATCGCGGGCTCGTTGAGGATCGTCACGGTCCGCCCTTGCCGTTCGATCAGGCCGCTGCCGTCCATCTCTTTCAACGTGCGGTTGACGTGGACCTTGGTAAGCCCGGTCGCATCGCCGATGTCGGCCTGCGTCAAATTGAGTTCGAACCTGTTCGTGATGGTGGCGTCGGTGACGCGCAGCCGCGACAGGATTTCGAGCAGCAGCGTCGCGATCCGGCTTTTGGCGTCCGTGCGGCCGAGCGACTTCAGCCGGTCCGACATGGCGACGCTTTCGGCCGAGAAAGTGGCGTACAGCAGCGCCGCCAGGCGGCCCTGCGTCTTGAACAGGCGGCCGAGCTGGGCGCGCGGGAAGTCGGAGATCACGCAATCCGTTACCGCCGTGATCGTCGCCGACGTCCGGCCCCAGGCGACGGAGGAGGTGCCCATCAGGTCGCCGGGGAAATGCAGCCGCAGGATCTGCCGGTCGCCGTTGCGCAGCAGGGTCGAGGCGTGCAGCCAGCCGGAGCGCACCACGTAAAGGCGATCCGACGTTTCGCCTTCCCGGACGATAACGTCGTGCGCCGCGAAGCGCCGGCGGCCGCGTTCCAGCCAGTCCAGCGCGTCGCGTTCGTCCGGCTGTAGCGGGACATAGTGTTGCAGCCGTTCGACGAGTGCGCTGGCGGTATTCATCGCCAGCGACCGTAGAGCGGATTGGCCGGGTCCGGCAAGCGTGTCGCGCACGCTCGCTACGGGCGTGCCGTCAGGCATCGGCGACGAGCAGCCCTTCGATGACGTGATGCTGCACCACCGGTTTGAGGTCGGGCACGACACGGCAGGTGAGGTGGTCGCGCACGCGCGCGGGAAGCGATGCCAGATAGCCGGCGGTGACCTGCATATCGTGATGTCCTGCGTTTGTCGCGTCGGGGGCGTCGACCCCCAGCACCAGCACCGGGCGGGAAATGTCCGAACGGTTGGTGGTGCCGCGATGGATGGTTAGCGCGGATCGCGCCGAGATGTCTCCACGCTGCGGCATCTTGCGTTGCATGCGTGCTTGGTAGCGGTCCCACAGCGCGCGCGGCGGGAACATGGGGTCGCCGTGCGGCGCGATGTCGTCCCACTGCGTGCCGGGCGCGACCTCGAACGGACCCATTTCGGGCAGCGTGTCGACGGCGGTCAGGTTGAACGCCAGCGAATTGAGCCGGCGGCCGCGCAGCGTCGCTTCAGGCGAGGCGAAGTCCCGGTGCCACGGCTGGTCGGCGGCGCCGGGGAAGGGGATGTCGAAGCCGACCTCGACGATGCGGTAGTCGGGACCGAGCACGGCCTCGCACACCGCCACGAACCACGGATGCGTCGCGATGTCGACGAAGCCGCGGATGCGTTCTGGGTGGACCTCGACATAGAAGCGCTGCGGACCGCGGGGCAGGGCGCCGTTCGGCGTCGCCTGCGCTTCGGCGAACAGCGCTTCAATGTCCTCGCGCAACGCGTCCGTCCAATCGGGCGTGAACGCCCCTTTCAGCGCGATGATGCCGTCGCCGTAGAGGCCGCCCATGATGTCGGCGGGTTCGAACTGCTGACTGCCGAATGACACGTGATCACCTCCGAACGTCCGAACCCAATACGGCAAGCCTTAACAGCTTGCCGCACGGGGCGAAATCGTCGCGCTCACCGTCTCAGCGCACGAGCGCCGGTCGCGGGCGTTTTCAGGCGCCGGCACCCATCCGGCCGGTGATCTTGCGCAGAAACGCGGCCTCCTGCGGCAGATGCGGCTTGCCGCAGGGATGCAGCACGTCGTGAAACCACAGGTCCGACGCCTTTTTCTGCTTCTTGGGGGCCTTCCACGGCAGATGTGTCTGCGTGCGGCCGAGCACGAGGCCCCAGCAGAAGGCGCCCACCTTCTGCTCCTTGGCGACCGGCAGGATCGCCTGGAACGTGCTGCCCGTCGAGCGCGCCATGAATTCGGTGCACAGGATGGGGCGGTTGAAGCTGCGGAGCCAGCGCACGCGCTTGCGGAAGCTGTTCGCCGTTCCGTAGCTGTGAAAGGTGATGATGTCGGAATTGGCGGTTTGCAGGCGCTGGATCGGGCTCAGCAGGTCATGGTCCGACCAGTCGCCTAACCAGATGCCGCTGGTCAGCGGCTGGCTGGGATTGCAGTCCCGCGCCCAGCGGAACGCCTCCACGAGCAGCGGCGCCACGAGAGCGGCCTTGGCGGCGAGAACCGCCGGCTTGCACGCGTCCACATTGGGCCCGTTGTCCGGCTCGTTCCAGACGTCCCAGGCGAGCACGCGGGGATCCTGGCCGAAGGCGGTGACGACGTCCTGAACATAGGCCTGGAGTCGCGGCCGTTGCGACGGGTCCGACAAAGCGGGGACGCCCGGCGACTGCACCCAGCCCGAATTGTGAACGCCCGGCGCCGGCTGCGGCTGGGGTCCCAACGCAGGCTCGTCGTGCCAGCACGAATCAAAGATCACGAACATCGTGCGAATGCCGTGCCGGTCCGCCGCCGCCAGATACTGCTCGATGCGCGCGAAGAAGCCCCGATGATCGTGGAACCAGAGCAGGTCGTGCAGATAGACGCGCGCGACGTTCATGCCGAGTTCGGCCGCCCAGCCGAGTTCCCGGTCGATCGTCTCGATGTCGAACGTGTCTTCCTGCCAGAATTCCAGCTGGTTGATCGCGTAAGACGGCGTGAAATTGCACCCGACCATCCACGGAAAGCGGGAGTACCACTGGCGCGCCGCTTCGGCCGACCACTTGCGATCGTCCTGCGGAAAGGCGGTCGGAACTGCGGGAAGCGTGACTGCCTTGGGCAGCTCGCTGCGAAGATAGGCTTCGTTCGATCGGGCGACATGACGTGGCAGGGAAGACATGGTCTCGATTATCCACTGGAGGCGTTAACAGACCGAGCGACGCGAGCCGCTTCGGCCGCTCTGTCATCAATCTTATATATTGAACCGGAGATTGCGTGGCGACGCCGGTCCTACGCGAAAATCGCATTTGTACGATTATTTATGGAACCGTGGCGAAAATGACGCGGTTCAGTCCGTCTGAGCGAGCAGTTCGTTCACCCGTCGTTCGGCATCCGCGAGCGCGCGCTTGGTGGACTTCTGCCCGTTGAACGCGGCGGCGACCTCTTCACCGACCAGGCCTTCGATAGCGTTCTGACGCTGCACGCCCCCCGGCAACGGACGCCCGGTGCTGGCGATCGGCGCGATATTGGCGCGGTGCGGCAGCGCCCGGAAGGCGGGGCTGTCGATAACCGCTTGGAAGGCGGGCAGATGCCCGGTCCGCGCCCAATCGAAATTATGGTCGGCGACGAAGCGGAAGAAGCGGGCGATGGCGCGGCGTTGTTCGGCCGTACGCTCGCGCCTGGGAACCACCCAGGCGTGACCGCTGACATAGCTGACCTCCTGGCCCCAGAGTTTGGGGTAGGGGTAGACGGTGTAGCCCCGATGCAGCGGGCGGCCCGGCGTATTCGCCTCCGCCTCGAACTGGCCGATCATCCAAGTGCCCGTCGGGTAGATGCCGCCTTCACCCGACATGAAGCTGGCGATCGCGGCGGGCGTATCCTGGTTGCGCGTGCTGACGCCGGACGCGGTGATGCCGCGGAAAAAGTCGACGATGCGTTCCGCCTGCGGCGTCTGCAGCCGGATCGTCCTGGGCGTGGGGAACAGCGCCGCGTCCTGCGCCAGCAGGTAGGTGTAGACGTTGCGCGCGGCATAGGCGTTGTCGCCGACCAGGCTCTGGATCAGATAGGGCTTGTCCGTCCGGTCCGTGAATTGGCGCGCGTGGGCCAGCATTTCTTCAGGCGAGGTCGGCAGCACGGGCTTGCCGCCGCGCATCAGCCCGGCCTGCGCGAACAGCTTCGTGTTGATGTGGAACAGGCCGCCATGGCTGTCGAAGGGCAGGCCGTAGATGCGTTCGCCAATGCTGGCCGCGCTACGGCTCGCGTCGGTCAGCGCCGCGGGCGAAAGGCCGGCGGCCGCCAGATAAGGCTCGATCGGCTCGAGCAGCCCTTCGGCGGCGTAGTCCGAGATCACGCCCGTATGCATGGTGACCAGATCGGGCGGGTCCTTGGCCGCCATCTGCGCGGACAGTTGCGGATAGCCGGGCCAGGCGACGACGTTGCTGCTGACCCGCACGTCCGGGTTCTGGGCGTTAAACTTGTTGATCATCGCCGTGATGATCCCGCACTCGCCCTCGACCTTGGACACGTCGGTGGCGCCGCCGTACTGCGCGCCGCATTCGCCGAAGAAGCGCTGCAGGTAGATCTCGGTGCGGCCGTCGCGCGCCGTGTCGGCCGTGCAGCTTGCAAGCGCCAGCAGCAACGTGGCCGGCAAGAGCCACCTCCCGCCCTGTGCTTTAAGCTTTTTGAGGGTCATCGCGCCGCGGTCCCCGACATCGCGCCGACGATCTGCTTCTGGAACAGGATGTAGACGATGAAGATCGGGATCGACGCGAACACCGCCTGCGCCATCAGAAACCCGAGCCCACTGGTCTGCGCATAATTCATCTGCGCCGCCGCGAGGCCCACGGTCAGCGTGTACATGTCGCTCCGTGTCGCGGAGATGAGCGGCCACCAGTAGCTGTTCCAGGACGCCAGAAAGGTGAAGACGCCGAGCGTCGCCTGCGCGGGAAGGGTGAGCGGCAGTATGACCGACCAGAACAATCGCAGCCGCGACGCGCCGTCGAGCTTGGCCGCCTCGTCCAACTCGCGCGGGATGGCGCGCATATATTGCGTCATGAAGAACACGCCGAATGGACCGGCGAGCCCCGGCAGGATTAGCCCGGGGTAGCTGTTGTGCAGCCCGAAGAAGGCGAACATCTGGTGCTGCGGCAGGATTACCGCCTGTTCGGGAATGGCGAGGCCCAGCAGCACGAACACGAACAGCGTCCGGCGGAAAGGGAATTCGAGCCGCGCAAAGCCGAACCCGGCGAGGCTGCACAGGGCCAGCACGCCGATCGTCGTCCCCGCCGACACGATGAAGCTGTTGATCAGCCAGCGGAACACCTGGTTGCCCTGCAGGATCGAGCGGTAGTTTTCGAGCGTGTACGGCGGGGCCAGCGCCGCGCCGCTGTTGCCGATCAGCGCCTCGTTTTCCTTGAGCGACAGCAGCACCGTCCAGATCAGCGGCGCCAGCATCACGGCCGCCGCGAGCAGGATCGCGAACAGGGTCATCGGCGACCAGCGCGCGCGCTTGGCGTCAGCGACCACCGTCGTTCCCCGATCCGCGCATCGTGGTCAGATACTGCGTCAGCGTTAGCAGCACGATCAGCAGGAACAGGACCTCCGCCGCGGCCGTGGCGTAGCCCAGCTCCCACCGCGCGAACGCCGATTCGAAGATGAACAGCACCATCGTGCGCGTCGCGCCGCCCGGCCCGCCGCCGGTCAGCAGCTGCGCCTGACCGAACACCTGCAGCTGCGCCGCCGTCTGCAGCATGACGACCAGAACCACGGTGCGCTTCAGCGCGGGCAGGGTCACGCGCAACAAAGTCGTCCAGCGGCTCGCCCGGTCCAGCGCCGCGGCCTCGTACACGTCGCCCGGGATCTGCTGCAGCCCCGCCAGGAACAGCATCATGGGCAAGCCGATCGACCACCATATTGTCGTGATGGCCAGCGCCCAGAGCGACCAGGTCGGGTGGCTGAGGAACGGGATCGGCTCGGCGCCGAGCGCCTGCGCCGCCTCACCCATCAGCCCTGCGTCGGGAGCGAGGACGAAGCGCCAGATCAGCGTGACGATGGTCACCGACAGCACGGAGGAGGAGAAGAAGACGCCGCGAAAGAACGCCGCGCCGCGCGTCGCGCGGTTGAGCGCCAGCGCCAGCGACAGAGCGAGCACCGTCAGCAGCGGCACGATCATCAGCGCCAGCGCGAAGGTCGCCAGCACCGACTGGACGAAGGTGGCGTCGGCGAACAGCCGCGCGTAGTTGTCGAAGCCGACGAACTGCCCGCCGCCGAACAGGTCGACGCGCTGGAAGCTCAGCATGATCCCGCGAAGCAGCGGGTAGATCAGCATGATGAGATAGGCCGCGAGGAAGGGCAGGACGAAGAGCAGCCCGCTCCAGTCCTTGCGCGCGCCTCCCACCTTCATCGCGCGAACTTCATTCCGCGCGCGCTTCCGCGTGGTGGCCGCGCCCGTCGGCGTCGAACAGGTGCGCGGCAGCACCGTCGATTGCCAAGTCGATCGTATCGCCGACCTTGACGCGGCTATAGCCCTCGTCCTCGGCGGTGATCGCGGCGCCGTCCGCAAAGCGGGCGTAGAGCAGCGTCCGCTCGCCCAGCCGCTCGACGAGTTCCACCTTGACGCGCGCCGCGCCGGTGCCGTCGGTCGCCACCGCGACGCTTTCCGGCCTGAGCCCGAGCTGCAGACCGCCGCCCGCGGGAAGCTGCGCCCGCGGCACCCGCGTCTCAATCACCGCGCCGTCGCCCATCCGCACCCGCGCGTGGCGGTCCTCGCCCGCGACCAGCTCCACCGGCGCCAGCGTCATCGCCGGCGAGCCGACGAAGCGCGCGACGAAGATGTTCGCCGGCCGGCTGTAGATTTCCATCGGCGGCCCGACCTGCTGGATCCGGCGGTCGTTCATCACGACGATGCGGTCGGCCAGCGTCATTGCCTCCGCCTGGTCGTGCGTCACCATGATAAACGCAGCGTCGACGCGGCTGCGGATCTGCGCCAACTCGATGCGGGTGCGCATGCGCAGCGCCGCGTCGAGATTCGACAGCGGTTCGTCCAGCAGGAACAATTTGGGGTGCTTGACGATGGCGCGGCCGATCGCGACGCGCTGCCGCTGGCCGCCGGACATCTGCCCCGGCTTCTTGTCGAGCTGCGCCTCGATCTCCAGCACGCGCGCGGCCTCCGCGACACGCGTCTCGATCTCCGCCTTGGGCACGCCGACGTTGCGCAGGCCGAACGCCATGTTGTCGCGCACGCTCATGTGGGGATAAAGCGCGTAATGCTGGAACACCATGGCGACGCCGCGGTCGCCGGGGGAGAGCTGGTCGATCCGCCGTCCCTCCAGCCGGACCTCGCCGGCGTCGGGCGTTTCCAGTCCCGCGATGATGCGAAGCAGCGTCGACTTGCCGCTGCCCGACGGGCCCAGAAACGCCACGAACTCGCGCGCCTCCATCGACAGGGACACGTCGTCGAGCACCGGCGTCGCGCCGTATGCCTTGCGAATGTTGTTCAGTTCGAGGCTGGTCAAGAACGCTCCTGCTGACACGCACCTGTAACATCGGCTTTCGCGCGTCGCCAAGCGATATGTCTGATTATTCCGGGGAGGCTCGACGGCGGACGTTCCGGGCGCGATACAAGCGCGCTGGAACCATCGGGGAGAGCGCGCGTCGCGCAGGTCATGGCCAATATCGTCACCCGTCCAGCTCCAGACCCTTCGGATCATCATCCTCGGCCCGACAGCCTGGAGCGGCGCGTGTTCCGCGCTACCGCCGTGGTGCTGGCGACCGTTGCGGGCGCCTACGTGCTGTGGCTCCTGGTCGACCTCCTGCTGCTGTTGTTCGCGTGCGCGCTGGTGTCGCTAATCCTGCTCACCTTCACCGACGCGCTGCGCCGGCGGACGGGGCTGCCGTTCGCGGCGGCGCTGTCGATCAGCGTGATCGGTTTGCTGGCGCTTATCGGCGGCGCGTTCGCGTTCTTTGGCACGACCATGCAGGCCGAGTTCGCCGAACTGGGCGCGCGGCTGCCCGCCGCATGGGCCAACCTGCAGGTCAGGCTTCAGAACTCCACGATCGGCGCTGCGATCCTGGAACGCGCGCCCGGCCTCGCGCCCAGCGGCCAGACGCTGGTAGGCTTCGCCACGTCGGCGCTGGCCGCCGTCGGCGCCGCCCTGTCTGGCTTGGCGATCGTCCTCGTCGGCGGGCTGTACCTGGCGGCGCAGCCGGCACTGTACGCCACCGGCGTGCTTAAGCTGTTCCCCGCGCGATCGCAGCGGCCGGCGGCGGAAACGCTCGACGCCGTGTCGACGTCGCTGCGCAACTGGCTCAAGGGGCAGGCGCTGGGCATGCTGTTCGTCGGCGTCGCAACCGGGCTGGGGCTCTGGATGGTCGGCGTGCCCGCGGCATGGGCGATCGGGCTCGTCGCGGGCTTGGCCGAGTTCGTGCCCTATCTCGGCATTCTGGTGGCGGGCATTCCGGCGATCGTGCTGGGCTTCGGCCAAGGCACGGACACGGGACTGTGGACGCTTGCCGTGCTGATCGCCGTGCAGCAGTTGCAGGGCAACCTCGTCATGCCGCTGCTGCAGAACAAGATGGTCGACTTACCGCCGGCGGTAACGATCTTCGGCATCATCGCCGCCGGCATATTGTTCGGGGTGGCGGGCGTGCTGCTGGCGACGCCGCTGACCATCGTCGTGCTCGTGCTGGTGCGCCGACTATACCTCCACGAGGACGTCGACGAAGTGTTGGAGGGCAGCGACAAGGCAAATGAGGCGCCCCCCCTGGCGGGCGCCCCCACGGCCTAGTTCGCGGGGAAACCCCGCTTGCGCAACAGTTCGGTCACATCCGGGTCGCGGCCCCGGAACGCGCGGTACGCCTCCGCCCGGTCCGTCTCGTTGCCCGTCGACAGCAGCGTCCGGCGGAAGCGGTCGGCCGTCGCCTTGTCGAACGGATTGCCCGTCTGCTCGAACGCGGCCCAGGTGTCGGCGTCCATCGTTTCCGACCAAAGGTAGGAATAATAGCCCGCCGAATAGGCGTCGGACGAGAACAGGTGATTGAACTGCGGCAAGCGGTGCCGCATCACGATCTCCTTGGGCATGCCGAGCCGCGTCAGCGTTTCGCGTTCGAACCGGTCGGGATCGACGACGACATCCGGCTGCGTGTGCAGCGCCATGTCGACCAGCGCCGACGACAGATATTCCACCGTTGCGAAGCCCTGGTTGAACTTGGACGACGCGTCGATCTTGGCGAGCAGGCTTTGCGGCATAGGCGCACCGGTCTTGTAGTGCTTGGCGAACCTGGACAGCACCTGCGGCGTCAGCAGCCAGTTCTCGTTGACCTGGCTCGGATACTCCACAAAGTCGCGCGGCGTGCCGTTGAAGCTCGGGTAGTAGACGTCCGACAGGTAGTAGTGGATCGCATGGCCGAACTCGTGGAACAGCGTTTCCGCGTCGTCCAGGCTGATCAGCACCGGCTCGCCGGGTGCGGGCTTCACGAAATTATTGTTGTTGGACCCCAGCACGATCTTGTCGCCCGTGAGCCCGGCGCGGCTGCGGAACGTCGTCGCCCAGGCGCCCGAACGCTTGCCGGTGCGCGCATAGTCGTCGCGGTAGAAGACGCCGACCTGGCGGCCGTCCTTGCGATCGGTGACGGTGTAGACGCGGATGTCTGCGTGCCACGTCGGCACCGTTCCCGTGATTTCCTTGAAGTCGAGCCCGTACAGCTCGCCCGCCGCCCAGTAAGACGCCTCGATGATGTTATCGAGCGCGAAGTAGGGCTTCACCTCTTCCTGGCTGAGGTTGTAGCGCTTCTGCCGGACCTTCTCCTGGTAGTAGCGATAGTCCCACGGTTCGATCGTGATCGACTTGCCCGCAATCGCCTGCTGGTCGCGGACCTCTTCCTTGACCCGCGCGACCGCCGCCGGCCAGACGCGCATCATCAGGTCCTGCGCCTTGGCGGGCGTCTTGGCCATCGTGTCCTGCATGCGCCAGTCGGCATGGCTGGCGAAGCCCAGCAGCCGGGCGCGATCGGCACGGATCTTGACGATCTCGGCGATGGTCGCGTTGGTGTCGTTGGCGCCTTGGTTGTCGCCGCGATTGACGAACGCGCGCCAGATCTTCTCGCGCAAGGGCCGGTTGTCGGCGTAGGTCAGGATCGGATCCACCGCCGACCGCGTGTTGACGATCGCGAACGTGCCCGCGGGAAGGTTGCGGCTCTTGGCCGCCGCCGCGGCGGCCGCCTTCACGTCGTCGGGAACGCCGGCCAGCTCGGCCGCGGTCGCGGTGATATACGTGCTCTCGTCGGCCAGAACCTTCTCGCTGAACACCGAGAACTTGCCCGCCAGTTCGGAATTATAAGCCGCGAGCTGCAGCTTCTGTTCCGGGCTCAGATTGGCGCCGCGCCGCGTGTAGCTCTCGTAGTAGCGTGTCGCGAGCCGCTGCTGCTTGGCGTCCAGCGCGGCGGTCGCACGCGCGTCGTACACCGCCTTGATGCGGGCGAAGAGGCGGGGGTCGAGCGTGATCGCGTCGGAGGCCGCCGACAGCTTGGGCGACCATTCGCGCGATAGCGCCTGATAGGCGGGCGTCGCCATGTTGCTGGTCATGACGCCGAAGACGCTGAGCACGCGGCCGAGCCGCGCGCCGGCCTTTTCCAAAGGCTCGATTGTGTTGGCGAACGTCGGCGCGGCGGGGTTGTCGATGATAGCCGCGATCTCCCGGCGCTGCTCGTCGATGCCGAACTGGATCGCCTCCGGGAACATTTCGGGCGTGACGCGGTCGAACGGCGGCACGCCGGCGTAGCCGCCCGTCCAGTCGGCCAGCAGGATGTTGTCGGGAACGCGCATTTGCTGCTCAGAGGCCGCGGCGGGAAGGGCCGCGACCTGCTGCTGCGGCATCGTAGCGCAGGCCGCAAGCGCCAAGGACGATGCGCCGGCAAGAATTAACGTCTTCATGATCTCTCCAACCAGCTCTGATGCTTTAAACTCGTACGCTCTTCTATGACGTCGACGCTGAACCCCCGGCAACCCGGCGCAATGCATCGGTAGGCTAGCGCCGCCTTCCCTCGTTCGGCTGGCGCCGAGGATCGGACGTCGGGCCACCCGCTTCCAGCCGCGGCCAGCCGCCGCGCCAGACCAGCCGGTCTAGCAGCATGACGCGGCGGCTGTTGATCTCATCGGCCGGCTTGGTGCGCGGGCGACGCGTGTCGACAGCGTGGTACAGGATCCAGTCGTCGCCCGCCGCGTCCCGCACGACCGAATTGTGCCCAGGGGCCAGCCACCGGCCGTTCTGCTCGAGCATAACGCTGCGTGGCGCGCCCGTCGCTTCCGCCAGCGTCTGGAACGGCCCCGTGGCGCTGCGCGAACGCGCCACCAGCGTCGCGTAATGCGCCCTGGGGCCGCAACAATTGTCGCCCGAGTAGAAGAGGTAGTACCACCCGCCGCGGCGCACGACCCAGGCGCCTTCGATCAGCCGGCCATATTCCGCCGGGTCGTCTGTCTTGACCGGCCGGATCAGGTCGATCGCTTTGCTGCCGGGCGCGAATGACACGCGATCGGGGGCCAGCTCGCGCACCTTGATCGGCTCGAACCCCGATCCCCAGTACAGCAGCCGCTTGCCGGTCGCGGGATCGTCGAACGCCATCGGATCGATGTTGACGAATCCGGAACCGCATTCGAGCGGGCGGCCGATATCAGTGAACGGCCCCTCCGGCCGGCTCGCCGTCGCCACCGCCAGGCACAGCCCCCGCTTGTTGTCGGTCAGTGCCGCATCCGGCTTGGCGGAATAATAAAGGAAATAGCGCCCACCATGTGCCGCGACGTGCGGTGCCCAGAAATCCTGCGTCCGGCTGGCCCATGCGGGCTTTACCGGCAGCGCGTCGGGCAGCAGTGTCCAGTCGACCAGGTTCGCCGACCGCGCCACCTGCATGTTGCGCGTCGTCCCGTCCCCCCCGCCCTGCGTCGCGTAAGCGTAGTAATGGCCATCGGTGGCCTTCAACACCGCCGGATCGGGGAAGTCGGCATCAAGCACCGGATTGGTGTAGGTTTCTCCAGCCAGATTGGACGCCGTCGTTGCGCAGCCGGATGACGCGAGAAGAGCGATTAGCAGGAGCGGGGACCAACGCACGGTTGCAGCATGAAGCAGTGACGCTCCTCTGGCAACGCGGTTCCCGCTCGTGCGCCGCGGATTTGCGCGCGGGTCAGATAGCTTCGAACGCGTTGCAGATGCTCGCCCTGAACACTCCGAGACAACGTCCGACGAAGTAACGAAGAATGGCGGACCGGAACGTGTTCAGGCCCAATGCAAGCGACCGGGGTTCAATCTCGGCCACCCTAGCACTCAGTGAGGATCCACTGTCCGTCCTTGGCACGGTACATCCGGATCCTGCACCAGACGCACTCGCTGCGAAACTTGCCGTGCCCGTACTGGGGGAAGGGGTTGTGCCCGTTAATCTGTCAGGCGTTAAAGGCCGCTTTCTACCCATAGCGGAAGTTTAGTGCGGCTCCGTGCCCACCGGAGGTGGTTCGGGGACGAACCCCATTCCGGCAATGCTGTTGTTCGCGCGAGCGAAATAATGACGGTGATCAGCAGTAGCCTACGTCGTTGACGCGAGGCTCGACCACTGCGGCAGCTCCTCGCTGCGCAGATAGGCCAAGCGCAGTCTCCAGCCGTTGTTGATCATTCGTTTACTTCGAACGGTTCGCCCCCCCACGGAGACCCGACCCGTCTGCTCCACCTCGTTTACGATCAGCGTGAGCTTGGGCTTTTGTCGCTGGACAGGCAGCGCAGGTGGGAAGCATCGCCACGACGCTGATGGCAATTGGAGCGAGCTTCACGAGGCAGCTTAGCTTATGGACCTCCAGAACGCTGACGCGATCGGCATCGCCGCATCGGTAAGCGAGGACGTGGAAGGAGGTCGTGTACTACTGCAGGTCAAAGATCTGCCGACGCTGAGCAGGGCGGCCGTAGCCGAGACTGTACGGCTTGCTGCGTCCGTGCAGATCATGACCAACGGCGCGCAGCCGGCTGGTACCTACAATGAAATCAACATGCAGGCTGCCAACCGCGCGTTGGAAGCGGCTCACGACTTCGCGGAGATCCGTGCGCTCGTGGAGGGCACCATGCTGCCAAGCCGGCTCGTCACCTATGAAGAGGGTCAGCCTGATCGGCCGCCGACCCAGGCACAATCCCTGGACGTGACTCGGTTCATGATCGCACCGGGGCTCACGGCCAAAGACTTTCGTGCCCTCAAGGTGCGCGGCCTGGATCCGGTACTCGCCTGGGTGCAGTAGAATGGGATGAGCACACCCGAGAACCGGGCCATGCTTGTCCCCGCCCTTGTTGTCGGGGAGGTACTCGACGTCCGGGACGACTTGCGGGGCGACGGCTTCCGCTCGACAGCGCGCTTCCGTGTCGTTGAAGCCTTAAGCGGAAGCGCCGCGTCCGGTCAGGAGGTGCTGGTGAGGCTCGTCTGGGGAAGCGATGCGGATGGCAAGTTCCACCGGTCGAACGAGGAACCCATGCGGCTGCCGAGCTTGCCGGGCTCGTTGAGCCCGAAGACGATCGCGGGCGGAGCGGAATGCGTGACATCTGTCACTGCCTGGACATGACGTCCAACACTGCCCCGCCCGCCGCAATTGCGCGAAAGGTGACGTTCACGGACGCGGGGGAACGACATGCCACATCGATTATACGCGATCGCCGAACTCTTTTCGGCGACGAAGCGGCTCGGAGGCACCGATGTACTGCGCGAGTTTAATCTGGCGATCGGAGCGGGCGAAGTCACGGCGCTACTGGGGCCGAACGGCGTAGGAAAGACCACCGCGGTGGGGCTGCTGACGGGCAGGCTTCAGCCTGACGATGGTACCGCCAGACTGTTCGGGCTGGATCCCTCGCGGCCCGCGGCCCGTGCGCGAATGGGCGTGATGCTCCAGGCGTCCGGCCTGCCCGACACGCTCACCGTACAGGAGCTGGTGACGCTGCAGTCCGGCTATTATCGCGACGCACGACCGGTGGCCGAGACCTTGGCGATTGCCGGGCTTTGCGATCTCGCGAAGCGGCGGTGCGGATCATTGTCCGGCGGACAGACGCGCCGAGTCCAGTATGCGCTGGCGATCTGCGGACGCCCCGATCTGCTGGTGCTGGACGAGCCGACGGCCGCCATGGATCAGATGTCGCGCCACTCGCTGTGGGATACCGTGCGGGAAGCCGCCGCGAGCGGCGCGGGCGTGCTCCTGACCAGCCACGATCTTGCGGAGGCGGACGCCCTTGCGGACCGGGTGCTTGTGATGGACGGCGGCCGCATCGTTGCCGACGATAGTCCCGCGGCGCTGAGGGCGCGGGTCGGCGGCTCCGTCGTCCGCTGTCGGACGAAACTGCCGCTCGTCCGAATTGGAGTGATGCCCGCCGTGCGCGATGCGATCCGCGAGGGCGCGGAGACCCGGATCGCCACCATCGACGCGGTGGCGACGATCCGCGCTCTCGCCGATGCCGACCGCACTCTCGCCGATCTGCGGGTGGCCGACGCCTCGCTCGAAGATGCGATCGCGGTTCTCCTTACGTCCCCAGAAAGGATCGCCGCATGACCGCCGCCACCCTTCCGGCCGGCGTATTGCGCCGGGAATGCGTCGCGGAACTCAAGCGCTCGTGGCGTCTGCCGCAATTCCTGCTTCCAACGGTCCTGACGCCCGCAGCCTTTTACGCACTCTTCACGCTGGGCGTCGCCAGGTCCCCCAGTCCGGAGGCGGTCGCGGCAAGCCTTGCCGGCTACGGGGTCTTCGCCGCGACCGGCGCGGCCCTGTTCGGGTTTGGCGCCGGCGTCGCGTCCGAACGCGAACAGGGCATTATCGAATACAAGCGCATCTCGCCCATGCCAACGAGCGCCTATCTCGGCGCCAAGCTGGTGACGGCGATGGCGGCCACTGCGATGTCGGTGCTCCTGATCTATGCTCTGGGCGTCATCGCAGGCGCCCGATTGTCTGCGCCGCAATGGGCGCTGATCTTCAGCCTTCATCTCGCTTCCACGATAACGTTCGCCCTGATCGGGTTCGGGATCGGGATGCGGATGAGCGCCAAGGGGGCGGTCGCCGTCGCGAACGCCCTGTTCCTCGGGTTCTCCGTGCTCGGCGGCCTGTGGATCCCGTCCCGTGTGCTGCCGGACTGGATGCAGCTCGCCGGCGAGCTCGTGCCGTCATTCCACCTTGGTCAGCTCGGATTGTTCATCGTCGGCGCTCCGGTGATGGGCGATCCGATGACCCACGGGGCCGTCGCGCTGCTGATGACCGCGGCGGCGGGCTGGTGGGCGTACACGGGCTGGGGACGGAGCCCGGCTTGACCGGAACGTTTGGATGGCGCGAGGCTGCCGGGATGTCCGGGCGCGAGAGTAAGACATGGATCGACGGGCCATTGCCATGGCTCGCCTATCTTCCGTTCTACGCCGTGCCGTGGCTCTGGCGGACGCCCGATCCCGCTGAACTCATCGCGTCGACGGCTGGTCTCCTGCTGTTCCTGCCCGTGTACCTGATCGGCTATCGTCAATCGGGCGCGCGGCTGATCGCCGCCTCCTTCATGCTGGCGGCGATCGCGATCGCGCTTTCGCAGGTCGGCGGCAGCTGGACGGTTATTTCGGTCTACGGCGCGGCGCTTGCCGGAGCCGTTCGCCCTGCCCGGCATGGGGTGATTACCATCGCCGCAATCGCGGGCCTGACCGCGGCGACAGGCTTTGTGTTGAACCAGCCGCTCATGTGGTGGGTCCCCGGCCTCGTGCTGATCGTCATGACCGGCTTCGGGACCATCTCCCGCGAGGCCTTGTACGACCGCAACCGAGCGCTTCTGGCGGCTCAGGAGGAAGTGCGCCGGCTGGCGGGTACCGCCGAGCGTGAGCGGATCGCCCGCGACCTCCACGACGTGGTGGGGCGCACACTGACGCTGGTGGCGCTCAAAGCCGATCTTGCCGTGAAGCTGGTCGGTCGCGACCAGGCGGCGTCGGCGGCGGAGATGCAGGGCGTGGCGACAGCTGCTCGCGAAGGCTTGGCCGAGGTCAGAGCGGCGCTCGCCGGTGTTGCGGCCGGAAGCCTCGGCAGGGAAGCGGCCGCGTCGCAGGACGCACTCGCTGCCGCCGGAGTTGAAGCGATCATGCGCGGCAATCCCGAGGCAGTCGACGCCGATGCCGGGGCAGTGCTTGCGATGACACTCCGCGAGGCCGTGACCAACGTCATCCGACACGCCAGGGCGAGGCGATGCACCGTCGAGATCGCCGTCGAGTCCGCGGTCGCCCGCATGAGCGTGATCGATGATGGCGAGGGTGGCTCGTTCACCGAGGGCAACGGTCTTGCCGGCATGCGGCAAAGGTTGCGCGCGGCGGGCGGCTCTCTCGCCGTGGGGCCGGCCGATCCGGGGACGCGCCTTGTCGCCACGGTTCCGATCGCGACATGATCCGCATCGTCGTCGCCGAAGACCAGGCGCTCGTACTCAGCGCGATTGCAGCGCTTCTGGACCTTGAACCCGATCTGCAGGTGGTCGGCCGCGCCCATAGCGGAGACGAGGCACTGGCGCTCGTTAGAGAACTGTCGCCCGACGTCCTGCTCACCGATATCGAAATGCCCAATCGATCGGGGCTCGACGTCGCCCAGCAGATTGCCGAGGCGCGCTTGCCGACCCGGGTCGTGATCGTCACCACCTTCGGACGCGCAGGTTACGTGGCGCGGGCCCGCACCGCCGGCGTTCGCGGCTATATGCTGAAGGACAGTCCCATCGACGATCTCGCCGCCGCAATCAGAAGCGTCGCCGCCGGCGGCCATTCGATTCCCGCCGATCTGGCCGCGGCCGCATGGGAGGCGGGCGCCGACCCGCTCACCGAACGGGAGCGCGACGCGCTTCGGCTGGCCGAGCAGGGATTGTCCAACAAGGAAATTGCCCGCCGCCTGTCATTGTCCCCCGGCACGGTGCGGAATTATCTGTCGGAGGCCGCAAGCAAGATCGGCGGCGGCAACCGGATCGAGGCAGGCCGCATTGCCAGAATGAACGGATGGCTTTGAAGCTCTCTGGGAAGGGTAATAAGGACACAGTTGCCGAAAGCGGGCGCTGACCGGACGCTATTGCTGGACTATTAAGAATATAGATGATGCCATCGGATAGAATTAGCCGATGTGATGCGTGAACGCCGCGCCAATTCGGATGCAATCCGGGTCGCGGGAGTCGACGGGCCGATCACGATCAGCTCCGGGACGGTCCTCGCGGCGGGGGTCTCCAGCAACGGCATCGTCGCCAACGCGACGGCCTGCGCCAATATCGACATCACCGCGCGGGACGACGTGATTTCCGCGCAAGGATCGGCGATCGTGGCGCAGAGCCAATGCAACGTTGCGGTGACGACGCTGGCCGGGGCTA
>DASQNO010000121.1:0-8756 GCA_035644935.1 Sphingomonadaceae bacterium | reverse complement strand
CGGCGGCGCGGCGGCGCGGCTTGACGCCATGGTTCCGCCGCGTCACGCGGCGCGTTTGCACCTGACGATGACGGACGACCACCCGTTCGCGCAGGCGTTCGTGATCATCGAAGCCGTCCCCGTCCAGGCGATCGGGGCGTCCGTGGAGTTGGTAAGCCGTTGAGTGATCGCGATCCCGCTTTGGCCCAGCCCGCGGCCCCTATGACGCCCGGCGCCGCGGCGGGGGCGCCCGCGTCTCGCGGCAACGCCTTGTGGAGCGAGATAAAGGGCTTCTTCTGGCTGGCGCTGGCGGTGCTGGGCTTCCACAGCTTCATCGCCAAACCCTTCTACATCCCGTCCGAATCGATGATGCCCGTGCTGCTCAAGGGCGACCGGCTCGTCGTCAGCAAATTCCCCTACGGCTGGTCCTGGGTTTCCGTGTCGTTTCACCTTCTGCCCGAACGCCCCGGCCGCATCCTGCCGCAGACACCTCAGCGCGGCGACATCGTCATACTGACCCCGCCGGGCCGCAAGGAAGATTATATCAAGCGCGTCATCGGCCTCCCCGGCGACCGGGTGGAGGTCGTGCGCGGCGAGGTGATCCTGAACGGCCGCGCGATTCGGCGCGTCTCGACGGAACCCGCCATGGTCCCCGTCGATGCCAACGCGCCGTGCGAAGGTCCGGGCTTCGAAGACGCGTTCGTGCGGGAGGCGGACGGCAGCGCCTTCTGCCGCCTCCCCGTGTTCCGCGAAACGCTGCCCGGCGGGCGCAGCTACGACACGATCGACATGACGGACGATTCGCCCGGCGACTTTCGCCCGGAAATCCGCGTCCCCGCAGGCCACGTCTTCGTCATGGGCGACAACCGGGACAACAGCGCCGACAGCCGCTTTCCCATAGAAGGCGGGGGCCTGGGCGGTCCCGTCCCGCTCGAGAACATCGGCGGCCGCGCCGAGCTGATCACCTTTTCGCTCGACGGCACGACGCAGCTCTTCAATCCGGTGAGCTGGTTCACCAGCCTGCGCGGCGGGCGTGCGGGCACGAGCCTGCACCCGGCGCAGGACTAGAGGCTCCCGGCGGCGGGTGTTGAAGCCCCGTGCGGCCGGCGCTGGTTGGAAGCCGTCTCCCGGTAACCGCTATTCGCCCGGCGATGATGGCCCGGGCTTACCGCTTGCCGAGCGCGTGGAAGGGCTCGGTCGGCCGGCTCTTGTAGGCCTTGTCTTCCTCCCAGACATAGAAGGACCCGCCCCAGATCGTCTCCGGCCGCGTGAGCATCTGGCGGGTGAGCTGGACGAGTGCCGGCGGTGACTTCTGGCTGGCCGACCCCACCGCCGCCAGGGCGGCCGGCGGGCTGAACCACCTGACCTCGTCGAAGCCGGCCGGCGCCTTGGGCGTGCCGCCGGCAAGCTTGGCCGCGTAGTGGGTGCGCGTCGATATCGCGGGCGTGTAGCCGTAGCGGTAGCTGAACATCCCGGCGAGGCGGACATTCCCGACGCTAACCCCGTAATTCGTCGCCAATCCGTCCAGGCTTTCCCGAATGGTCTGGCGCTTGTCGTATCGGAGGCCCGGGGTCGACCATCCCATGAAATTCCTTTGCAAGAGGACCTGACCCTTGTTGTTGTACACCAGCAGGTTCTGCGTGGTGTAGTTCGGGTCCGACACGGCCTCGGCGGCTACGGCCTGCGCGCTCAGCGCGCCGGCTAGAACGATAAGGGGAAAGCTCATGGCAAGGCTCCTTACGTGCGCACGACGGGAGCAGAGGTGACGAGAAATCGTCATCCGGCCACATCGCGTCCTGCGGTAGGCCAGGATTGTGACAGCCTCGCGTGAAAAAAGCATCGGCCACGCCGCTGGAACGGCGGGACTGCGTCCGCAACTACATTCCCGGTGGCGCGCCCCCGCCGCCGCGCAGCGCCGACAACGGCACGCGATCGACCAGCGTGATGTCAAACTCGAGCTCGGAATTGGGCGGGATCGGCCCGCTGCCCTCGGGCCCGTAAGCCAGGTTGGCCGGTATCCACACGCGCGCCTTGGCGCCCTTGTTCATCAACTGCAGCGCTTCGGAAAAGCCGGGGATCGACCCCGCGACAGGTAGCGGCACCGGGCCCTTGCCTTCGCTGCTGTCGAACACGCTGCCGTCGGGCAGCCGGCCTTCGTACTGGATGACCGCGACATCCTCGGCGGTGGCGTTGGGGCCCCGCCCTTCCTCGAGGATCTGGTAACGCAGCCCCGAAGGCGTCGTCAGCACCGCCATGCTGCGCGTCCCCGCCCACGCCGCGGCCCCCGCCGCGGCCACGAGCAGCGCCAAGCCCATCCAAAGCTTGGCGATCGACCCCTTGGCGATCGGCTTGATCGGAACCGCGGTAGTGGACATCGCCGCCGCCTTAGGCGCGGGCGGTCGTCGCCACGGCGCCGCCGTCGCGCTCGGCGCGCTTGCGCTCAAGCTTGCGGGCGCGGCGGATGGCGGCGGCGCGTTCGCGCGCGCGCTTCTCCGACGGCTTTTCGTAGTGACGACGCAGCTTCATTTCGCGGTACACGCCCTCGCGCTGCAGCTTCTTCTTGAGAGCCCTGAGCGCCTGATCGACATTGTTGTCGCGAACCATGATCTGCATAAAAAGTCGCCAACTTCCTTTGTGAGTAAAGCGCCGCTCCGAACAACCGGAACGCGCATGACCTGTGCCCGCCGCGGAACGAGTCCCGCAGCGCGAAGAGCGGCCGGTAGCAGCGCGGGGTGCGAACATCAACTGCCATGAAGGCCGGCGTCGAGCGTTTGCAGAGCCGAACCGATGAAGACCGTAGCTTGGCTACTCCCCTCCAGCACTTGCTGGAGGGGCTGGGGGTGGCTCTTCCTTCTTGCGTTGCCGAGCTGGTCTCGTAGCCACGAATCCAAAGAACTCCCCAGGCGGCAGACGCTCTTCTGAGCGCAAAAAGATTGCGGCAATCACGCCGTCGGCATTGCCGAACACGTCATTGTTCCAGAATCGCAGCACCCGCCACCCGTCCGCTGCAAGCGCTGCGTCCCGCTCCGCATCGCTATGGCGATCGGCATGCTGGCTGCCATCGAGCTCCACGATCACCTTTGCCCTCCGACAAGCGAAATCCGCCGTGTACGGGCCAATCGGGTACTGCCGAGTCCAACGTGGGCGGACACTGGAGAGACGCCGCCAGAGCAGTCTCTCCGCCGGGGTCGCGTTGGCGCGAAGACTGCGCGTAAAATCCAAAGGAAGCGCCAGCGGATCCATCCCCAAGCAAGAAGAAGAGCCACCCCCAGCGCCTCCAGCAAGAGCTGGAGGGGAGCAAAAGACGGAGCTACTCCGCCAGATCGCCAAACACCGGCGCGTCCGCGCTGCGCGCCGCCGCCATCGCCGCCGCCAGGTCGGCGTTCATCAGCGTCGCCGCGTTCCACTGCGCCACGTCGCGCAAACCCTCCTCTACGCTCCGCCCCCGCGTGAAGTTAAGCGCCCGCTTTGTGCCCGCGACGGCAATCGGCGACTTGGCCGCGATCGTTCTGGCCAGCGCCATCGCCGCCGCGATCGCCGCCTCTCGGTCGGCAGCCACCTGCGTCACCAGTCCCCAGCGCAGCGCCTCCGCCGCGTCCATTCGCCGCCCCGTCAGCGCCAGTTCGCGCACCACACCGCCGGGGATCAGGTGGGGCAGCCGCTGCAGCGTGCCCAAGTCCGCGGTGATCCCCACGTCCACCTCCGCGATCCGGAAGTACGCGTCCGCCGCCGCCACACGAAGATCGCACGCGCTGACCAGGTCCACGCCTGCGCCGATACATCCGCCCTGCACCGCCGCGATAACCGGCGGCCGCGCTTCCTCCACGGCGTTGATCGCCGCCTGCAGCCAGCCGATGTCGCGCAGCTGCTTTTCCGCCCAGCGTCCCGCGTCCGACTGCGGCACGAACTGGCCCGCCGCCCAGGCGAGGTCGAGCCCGGCGCTGAACAGCGGCCCCTGCGCGGACAGCACCACCACGCGCACTGCGGGGTTCACCGACAGCCGGCGAAACATGTCGCCCAATTCCGCGAAGAACGCGCCGTCCATGGCGTTGCGCTTGCCCGGCCGCGCCAGCTCAACGTGCGCGACGCCCCCCTCGACCCGACAGGCGATCCTTGTGGCGTCCACCCCGCTCTCCTATCCGCACGTTGGTGAGCCGCTTTACCGTCAACGGACAGGCCGTCCAATTCTCGCTGGAGCCGGACACCCCGCTGCTCTGGGCGCTGCGTGATGCGGCCAATCTCACCGGCGCCAAATATGGCTGCGGCGCCGGGCAGTGCGGCGCGTGCACGGTGCACGTCGACGGCAATGCCGTGCGGTCGTGCCAGGTCGCGATCGGCGGCCTCGAAGGCAGTCTCGTCACCACGATCGAGGCGCTCTCCCCCGACCGCTCGCATCCGGTGCAGCAGGCGTTCGCCGAATTGAACGTCTCGCAATGCGGCTTCTGCATTCCCGGCATCATCATGGCCGCCGCCGCGTTGATCGAACGTAACGCCAATCCGACCGATGCGGAGATCGACGCGGCGATCACCAACCTGTGCCGCTGCGGCATCTACCCGCGTCTGCGCCCCGCCATCCGCCTCGCCGCGCGCATCCGGGCGGGCGCGCAAACCGTCGCGGGCGCCCCGCCGCCCGCGGTCGACTCCGCCGACGCGGCGCGCGAAGTGCCGGCGCTGCGGGACGTGCGCCGCCCATAATGTCGGGCCTTGCAACCGGTGCCCCGACGCAGCATCCTCCCGCCGATTGGGGGAAATCCATGATCCGCAAACTGTTCGCCGCCGCCACCGCGCTTCTGCTCGGCACCGCCGCTTCCGCCGAAACGCTGGTCGTCCACGCCGGCCGGCTGATCACCGACGCCTCCCGCCCGGCCGCCGGCCCGTCCACGATCACCGTCGTCGACGGCCGCATCACCGCCGTTGCGTCCGGCCTGCAGCCCGCGCCCGCCGGCGCGCGCCTGATCGACATGTCGTCGCGCACCGTGCTTCCCGGCCTCATCGACGCGCACGTCCACCTGTCGGGCGACCCGGACGACGATTTCCGCGACCAGGCGGTGACCACGCCCGAATATTCGGTGATCGTGGGTGCCCGCAACGCCCGCACGACGCTGAAGGCCGGGTTCACCACCGTGCGCGACGTCGGCTCCCCGCGCATGGTCGGCTTTGCGCTGCGCCGCGGCGCCGCCGAAGGCGCGTTCGACGGCCCGCGCATCCAGTCGTCCGGCCCGGCGCTGTCGATCGTCGGCGGGCACGGCGACACGTCCGGCTTTCGCCCGGAGATCAACGCCGCGCTGGACGAGGGCAACACCTGCACCGGTGCCGAAGCCTGCGCCGCCCGCGTCCGCGAGGCGGCCAAGCGCGGCGCGGACCTCATCAAGATCACCGCCACCGGCGGCGTGCTCAGCCAGCAGGCGCGCGGCCTCGGGCAGCATTTCACCGACGCGGAGATGAAGAGCATCGTCGACACCGCGCACGGCCTTGGCCTCAAGGTCGCCGCCCATGCCCACGGCGCGCGCGGGATCGAGGCGGCGGCGCGCGCCGGCGTCGACTCGATCGACCACGGCACCTTCGCCGACGCCCGCGCCATCGCCGCAATGAAGGCCAGCGGCTCCGTCCTCGTCCCAACGCTGATGGCCTTCACCGGCATCCGCGAGCGGCTGGGCAAGGGCATCTACACCGCGCCGGTGGAGGCCAAGATCCGGCAAACGCTGAGCGAGGTCGGCAAGGCCGCGCGCCTCGCCCGCGCCGCCGGCGTCCCCGTCGTCTTCGGCACCGATTCGGCGGTCTACGAACATGGCCGCAACGCGCAGGAGTTCGCGCTCATGGTCCAGCTCGCGGGCATGACCCCCGCCGAGGCGATCGCCAGCGCCACCACCGGCGCGGCCAGGCTGATGGACCTCCAGAACGAGGTCGGCCGCATCGCCCCCGGCTTCTCCGCCGACATGATCGCCGTCGCCGGCGACCCCCTGCGCGACGTCCGCGCGCTGGAAAAGGTCGACTGGGTGATGGTCCGCGGCCGCGAGGCGGATTGAGCGCGTTGACCAAAGCACGCTTTTTCGGGCTTGCTTGTCTCGCTGCGTCGGCGTTCGCGTCCGCGCCTCTCTTGGCGCAGGCCTCCTGCACCGACACCGCGGCAGCCTACGACGCGGAACAGGCATGGCGCTCCTTCGAGGAGCAGCTGCGGCTCGACTATGCCTATCTCGACCGTGCCGGCCCAGGCCTTGCCGACGCGCTTGCCCGCACGCGGGAGCGGGCGTTGAAGACGACCACGGCGCAACAACTGGCCGACGTACTTCAACCGTTCGCCCGCATTTTCGGCGACCCGCACTTCAACGTCGGACCCGATTGCGCGGATGATTACGCTTATGTTCCATCGGCTTCCGATTTGTGGGCAGTGTACCGGGCCGGGCGCTACGTCCTTGCGGACGTCCGCGCCGGCAGCGTCGCCGACGCCCGCGGCATTCGGCCCGGCTCGGAAGTGGTCGCCATTTCGGGCCTGCCCGCCGCACAGGCCGCGCTGGCGCCTTTCGACGGTCTGCTCGGCAGGCCCACCGACCGGCAGCGCGAGTACGGGCTCAACGTCGCGCTGACCGGCAAGCTCGGCAAGCCGCGCCAAATCACGCTTCGGCGCGACGGCGCGTTGCTGACGATGGATTTGCCCGATGGCTATACCTCCGTGCGGCGACCTCCTGGAGCTCCGCTGATCTCCGTCGACCGCATCGGCAAGGTGGCCGTGATCCGGCCGAACGATTCGCTCGGGCGCAACGAGGTAATCGCGCAGTTCACCGCAGCCATCGCTTCGATCGCGGACAGTTCCGGACTGATCCTCGACCTCCGCGGGACGCCCGGCGGGGGCAACAGCTCGGTCGCGCGCGGCATTATGGGCCATTTCACTGATCGGGAGCGGCCGTTCCAGGTTCATGTCTATCCGTACGAGCAACGCCGCTACGGCGTCGTGCGTAAGGCAGTCGAATACGTGGCGCCGCTGGCGCCGTTCTACGCCAAGCCCGTGATCGTGCTCGGCGGCCGCTGGACGGGGAGCATGGGCGAAGGCCTGATGATCGGCATGGATGCGCTGGGCGCGACAACGATCGGATCGCCGCTCGCCGACCTGCTCGGCGGCGGCGGCGTCCGCAACCTGTTCAACGCCGCCGGCGAGCAACTTCCGGTCAACTTCTTCCTCGCGAATGAAGCGCTGTTCCACGTCGATGGCCGCCCGCGCGAGGATTTCACGCCGAAGATCGCCCTTGGATCGGCCGACCGTGATGCGCTAGGAGCCGACCCCGCGATGACGGCGGCGCTGCGCGTCCTTGGCGCCGGCCGCGCTTCCAGGGGTTCGGATTGATGCTCAACCAGGACCTCAAGACCAAGATCGAACTGATCGGCCAGGCGCGCACGGTCAACGCCAAGCTTCAGGCGACGCCCGGCGCGCAGAAACTGCCCGCCCGCGGCCTCGACATCTATGTCGTGCCGAACTTCATGTCGGAAGCCGAGCGCCGCGATCTCGTGCAGCGCTCCGACCGCACGCTGCAGCCGTCCACCGTGCTCGGCGAATTCCCCGACCCCGACTACCGCACCAGCCGGTCGGGCAATCTTGATCCCCACGACCCGTTCGTGATCGGCATCGACCGCCGCATCGCGGCGCTGCTCGGGCTCGATCCCAAGCTCGGCGAGACGATCCAGGGCCAGCGCTACGACGTCGGGCAGCAGTTCAAGGGCCACATGGATTATTTCCACACGACCCAGGCCTATTGGCCTCAGCAGAAGCTGATCGGCGGGCAGCGCAGCTGGACCGCGATGGTCTTTCTCGTCGAGCCCGAGGCCGGCGGCGCGACCTATTTCCCCGACATCAACATCAAGGTCGCCCCCCGCGCCGGCACCTTGCTCACCTGGAACAACATGGACGCCAACGGCGAGCCCAACCCGCTGTCCAAGCACCAGGGCATGCCGGTGGAGGCGGGCACCAAGTACATCATTACCAAATGGTTCCGCGAACGCCCCTGGGGCGTGTGGTTCGACCCGGACGACCCGGGCCGGACCAGCTTTCCTTAAGAATCTAGCCGGCCTGATCTACCGCCCGGAAGCGGAGCCTTCCTGTCCTCCCCTGCTTTTGCAGGGGAGGGGGACCATCACGTGCAGCGGGATGGTGGAGGGGCTTTCTTCCAGTTCACCGACAAGAAGCCCCTCCACCAGCTTCGCGGGTCCCCCTCCCCTCGAAAGCGAGGGGAGGACAATTCAGCCCCGGGGTCGCCGATAGCTTCGAAGTTTGTCGGTGCGCTGCTGCGCAGCAGCAGTTCATCCTGAGCGGCGCCGCAGGCGGCGTCGAAGGCCCCGCGATATCGCTGTATTATCCACGCAATACAGTTTTCACTTGAAGCGCCGCCCCGCCCGCGTCATACTCCCCGCCATGTTCAACATCGCATCCATCGTCATCGGCATCGTCGCCTTCCTGGGCGCGCTGGTCGCGTTCATTCCCCTGCTCGGCTGGGCCAACTGGCTGCTGATCCCCGTCGCGCTCGTCGGCCTAGTCCTCGGCGTTATGTCCAAGTCCACCGCCGGCCGGAACCTCAACATCATCGTGCTGGTCGTCTGCGCGCTGCGGCTGATGCTGGGCGGCGGCATCATCTGACAGCTTTCGGGAAGCTGACGAATTCATTCTCGCACGGTTAAGCCGCGTTCCGGCAAAAGCATTCTCAAGCGGCGATCCGTCCCCTCAGCCCGCCGCGAGAGGAGTTTTGTTCATGCGTAAATTGATCATTGCCGGCCTCATGGCCGCCACCACC
>DASQNO010000120.1:0-14764 GCA_035644935.1 Sphingomonadaceae bacterium | reverse complement strand
CGGCATCGCGTCGCGCCGACGGTGATCGAGATCGTGCGCGGGGATTTGTGACGGGTTGACCGAGCGCGCCGCCCTTGTCGCCGCCGCCCGCGAGACGATCGCGCGGGGGTCCTTGTCCTTCTCGCTGGCCTCGCGGCTGTTCGACCGGGCGACGCGCGAGCGGGCGTGGCTGCTCTACGCCTGGTGCCGGCATTGCGACGACGTCATGGACGGGCAGGCATTGGGCGGGGGCATGAGCCAAGTCGACGACCCCGTGCAGGCGCTGGCGGCGATCCGCGTCGGCACGTCGCGCGCGCTGGCGGGGGAGCCTGCGGAGCCGCCGTTCGAGGGCCTCGCCATCGTTGCCGCCGAATGCGCGATCCCCATGCGCTATGTCGAGGACCATCTCGACGGTTTCGCGCTCGACGCGAAGGGTTGGCAGCCGCGCAGCGAGGCCGACCTGATCCGCTACTGCTACCATGTCGCGGGATCGGTCGGGTGCATGATGGCGATCATCATGGGGGTGCCGCAGGACGACGAGGACACTCTGTCCCGCGCGTCGGACCTGGGGCTGGCGTTCCAGCTCGCCAACATCGCCCGCGACCTGGGCGAGGACGACCTCGCAGGACGCAACTACCTGCCGCACGAATGGCTGGCGGAGCTGGACGTGCCGCCGGGCGAGGCGCTGAAGCCCCATTTTCGCAAGCGGCTGGCGGTGGCGGCGCGCTGGCTGGGCGAACTCGCGGCGGATCGTGAAGCCAGCGCGCGCGTCGGCGCCGCCCGCCTTCCCTTTCGCGCCCGCTGGGCGGTTCTGGCGGCGGCCGGCATTTACGGGGAGATCGTTCGGGATGTCGTCCGGCGAGGCGACAAGGCGTGGGACGAGCGGGTGACGATCTCCGGACGGGAGAAATTGAGCTTCGTCGGGCAGGCCTTGCGCGAGGCGAGACGGGGTACCCCGGCGTAGGCGGGGGCCCAGTGACGCGATCGTACGACTGGACCCCGGCCTACGCCGGGGAACAAGGTGTTTGAAACGCGGGCGATAGGTTCTAGCAACTCGCGATGACCAACGCCGCCCCTGCCCCGATCTCCCGCTCCCTCTTCGCGTTTTCCGTCTTCTACGGCGGCATGGTGTGCCTGGCCGGCGTGCTGGGCAACAAGCAGGTCGCGTTGGGGCCGCTGGCGGTGGAGGCGGGGATCTTCGCCTTTCTGCTGCTCGTCGTCGTGTCCAGCGCGGTGGCGGAGCTGCAGGGGCGCGCCGTCGCAAACCGGCTCGTCCTGCTGGGCTTCGTGCCGCTGTTCGCCTCCATCGCGCTGACCTCCGTCGTGCTCGCGGTCCCCGCCTCGCCCGAGATGGAGCCGGCGCGGCGCGATGCGTTCGCGCTGATGATGTCGGGAACTCCGCGCATCTGGGCGGGCGGGATCATCGCCTACGGCGTTTCGCAACTGCTCAACGTCACGATCTTTTCCTGGCTGAAGGGCCGCGAGGGCTCGCGGCTGTTGTGGCTGCGCTCCGCGATCGCGGGTGTCGCCAGCCAGGTCGTCGACACGCTGCTGTTCGTCACCATCGCGTTTCTGGGCGTGTTCCCGATCGGCGCGTTGCTGGCCGGGCAGATGCTGGCCAAGGTCGTGCTGTCGGCGCTGCTGGTGCCGCCGCTGATCTACGCGTTCGTGGCGCTGGGACGGCGGCTGGACGGGCATGGGAGCGTTGCCGGGAGGCGTTCCGAGCCCTAGATGGGCCGGAGGGGGCGCCCCGCCCGGAGACCACCATGCTCGCAGCCTTGTTCAACGTCCTGCTCTTTCTGCTCCAGATCCTGAGCTACGTCATCATCGCGCAGGCGATCCTGAGCCTGCTGGTCGCGTTCAACGTGATCAACACGCACAACGAATTCATGCGCCAGTTCCTGCGCGCGCTGGATACGATCACCGAGCCGCTCTACCGGCCGATCCGCCGCATCCTGCCCGATTTCGGCGGCATCGACTTTTCGCCGTTCGTGGTGCTGATCCTGATCTCCATCCTGCGCATGCTGCTGGCCGGGCTGCAGCAGGACGTGATGCTCGCCTACGGATGACCGCGGAGCGGATCGACGGCAAGGCGTTCGCGCTGGCGCTGCGCGAGCGCGTCACCGGCGGTGTCGAGCGATTCAGGCAGGCCGCGGGCCGCGCGCCGGGGTTGAGCGTCGTTCTCGTCGGCGACGAGGGGCCGAGCGCGGTCTACGTCGCGGCCAAGGAGAAGGCGTGCGCGGCCGCCGGCATGATCGGCGCGGTGCACCGCCTGCCCGCGGACGTGACGCAGGATGTGTTGATGCGCCTCGTCGCCGATCTGAACACCGACGGCGCGGTCGACGGCATTCTCGTCCAGCTGCCGCTCCCCGCGCATATCGACGCCGCCGCGGTGCTGACCGCGATCGATCCGGACAAGGACGTGGATGGCTTTCATCCGCTTAACGCGGGGCGATTGACGCTGGGCGAGCGGGCGCTGGTGCCGTGCACGCCGCTGGGGTGCCTCCTGCTGCTCAAGGACAGGCTAGGCGATCTCGCCGGCTTGTATGCGGTGGTGATCGGGCGGTCCAACATCGTCGGCAAGCCCATGGCGGCGCTGCTGCTGGCCGAAAGCTGCACGGTGACGGTCGCGCATTCGCGCACGCGCGACCTGCCGGACGTGGTGCGCCGCGCGGACATCGTGGTGGCCGCCGTGGGCCGCGCGGAGATGGTGCGCGGCGACTGGGTGAAGCCGGGCGCGGTGGTCATCGACGTCGGCATCAACCGGGTGGATGCGGTCGCGGGCAAGACGCGGCTGGTGGGCGATGTCGCCTTTGAAGAAGTCGCGGCGCACGCGAGCGCGGTGACGCCGGTGCCGGGTGGGGTCGGACCGATGACGATCGCGGTGCTGCTGCGCAACACGCTGGCGGCGGCGCACGCGCGGGCCGGGATGGAACCTCCGGCTATCTAGTCCCTCGCGCGATCGTCCCGAGCGTGGTCGAGGGCGTCCGTGCGGTCTTCGCGCCCCTCGACTTCGCTCGGGACGAACGGGCTCTTGATGCTTATAGGGAGGCCGCATGTCCGAGCTTCTGGCCCCCTTCACCTCCGCGCTCGTCACCTTTCTGTTGGTGATCGACCCGCCCGGCTGCGCGCCGATCTTCGCCAGCCTGACGCGGGAGGCGAGCGCGGCGCAGCGGCGGTCGATGGCGGTGCGCGCGGTGGTGATCGGCGCGGCGATCCTGCTGTTCTTCGCGGCGTTCGGCGAGGATCTGCTGCGCGCGATCGGCGTCAGCCTCGATGCGTTTCGCGTCGCGGGCGGCATCATGCTGTTCCTGATCGGTCTCGACATGGTGTTCGAGAAACGCACGGAGCGCCGTGAGAAGCGCGCCGAGGAGATCAACGAATCGACCGAGGTCGAAGACGTATCGGTGTTTCCGATGGCGATCCCGATGATCGCGGGTCCCGGATCGATCGCCACCGTGATGCTGATTTCCAGCCGCACCGAAGGGTTGCAGGCCTCGTTGGTCGTGTTCGCGGCTTTGTTCCTGGCGCTGCTGGCGACGCTGGCCGCGCTGCTCGCCGCCGGGCCGTTGCTCCGCGTGCTCGGCGCGCGGATCGAGGCGGTGATCACGCGCATCCTGGGCGTGCTGCTGGCGGCATTGGCGGCGCAGTTCATCATCGACGGGCTGCGGGCGAGTTTCGCGTAAACACCGCGTCATCCCAGCAATGCTGGGATCTCGTCCGGTGAAGGGTGCGGTTTGTGGACTCACTGAGATCCCAATCTGCGCTGGGATGACTTCCGAACGCACCCCTGCCCCCTCCAGCAAGGGCCAGAGGGGGATGTTCAGCGCATCACCCGCCACATTCTGAACGGCGAGTCCTTAGGCAGGGGCACGGGGGTCAGCCACGCGGGCACACGGCCGTCGCGCAGTTGCATGTAGAAGCCTTGCGGCGCCCCCGTGCTGTACAGCGTCGATTCGGAGAAATCGGGGCAGATTAGCAGATAGTCGGCGCGCCGCTTGAGGATCAGCTGTCGCGCCTCGTCCGCCGAACCGCGAAAGGCGTGCATGACGTCCTCGATCGCCTGGCCGTTGCGGTGGTACGGCCCGGCGACGGCGCTGTGCCGGGTGAGCGCGATCAGCCGCGGGCCGAGATCGACGAAGGTGAAGACGATGCCCGGCGGCAGCTTGGCGAGCGGGCGCATCGCCGGGATTGTCGGGCAGCGGCGATTGGCGAGGTCGATGCGCTTGGCGCCAGGCTTTTCCGGCGGGTCTTCAAACCAGCGCATGGCGATCGGCACGGCCGCGCCGCTCGCCGCCACGGCGACGAGCACCGGGCCGACGACGCGGACGAGCACGCTGCGCGACGCGCGTAGGCGGGGGAACAGGAGCCAGGCGAGCGCCGTCGCGCCGGGCAGGCTGAGCAATTGCGCGCCTGGACCCGCGCGGGTCTGCCAGATCAGGAGGCCAAGCGAGGCGACGGAGAAGAACGCCACGGCCGCGGCGCGCGGCCAAAGCGCGGGGTCGCGACGGCTAAACCAGGCGAGAAGAAGCGAGCCGACGAGGCCGGACACAGGCAGCGATGCGACACCCAGCGCCAGCGATCGCGACTGTTCCCACAGCGGCTTGGCTTCGCGCACATTGTTGAGCCAGATGCGCTTGAGTTCGTCCGACGCGCCTTCCGGCTGGCCGAGGCAATGCGGCCAGGCGAGCGCGAACGTGCCCGCGATCAGCGCCGCGGCGACGGCGGCGACGATCAGCCGGCGCTGCCATGTCGGCGCCGTCAGCCGCGACAGGACGTAAAGGATCGCCCCGCCCGCGACGGCCGCCGACAGCCACACGGGCGACAAGGCGTCGCAAACGGGCGCGCGGTTGGTGTGGCTGGCGAACAGCGCGAAGCCGAGCGCGCTGCCGCCGGCCAACGCGACGCCGTAGGTCGCCAGACGGCGGCGCTGGTTGCCGTCGTGAACCCAGTACAAGGCGTGGATCCCCGCGCCGGCCGCGATGTACGGCAGGAATTCCAGCCCGATGGACAGCGAGGCGGCGCTGGCAGCGGCGGCGGTGAGCCCGCCGCGCGCCTGCCGCGGGTCGACCAGCCCCGCGACCAGCAGGCTCAGCATCGCCAGTTGCCAGCCGTGATGATCGATCCGCGTCGGCATGAACTGCCCCAGCGCGCTGGCGCCGAAGAAGAACAACGGCACCGCGAGCAGGAAGGCCGCCGGCCCGAGCAGGCGACGGACGGTCAGCGATACGCCGATCAGCGCGACGCCCAGCGGCAGCAGCGGCGCCACCGCCACGGCGGCGCGCTCGGCCGACGGACCGTCCATGCCCAATCCGAACGCCAGGCGAAGCCCCGCGATCGGCAGATCGACGATGCGCGACCAGTGGATGTCGGCGCCGAACGGCGGGTCCATGCGGTACTGGCGAAGGTCGTACCAGTCTTGGCCCGCGAGCAGCGCGCGCACCTGCATGATGCGCATGTTGTCGTCGGTGTCGGACAGCGCGAACCAATAGATGTTCTGCCAGCGCGACCAGAGCATCAGGCCCGCGGCGACCGCCCAGGCGAGCAGCAGCAGGGGACGCCAATGGCGACCCGCCCAGTCAAACGCCCGCTGCAACCTGTTCCCGCCCCTTCTCTTTACGCCGGGCTGGCCTTAGTCGCAGGTCCGCACAAGGCAAGCCGCCGGTGCCGGCAGGATTTGGTTGTAGTGAGCACCGAAGCGCGTTCCGAACTTCTGGGACAACTCGTCCGCTTCGCGTTCACCGGCGGGCTGATGACCGCTCTGGTCGCCGCGGGCTACTGGGCGATCGCGACCTTTGCTGGGATCGATCCCATGGTGTCGCTGACCATCGTCTTCTGCCTGGCGACTGGCATCGGCTACGTCCTGCACAGCCGCTGGAGCTTTCGGGGACACGAGGCGAGCGGCAGCGCTGCGGCGCGCACCGCGCGTTTCTTCACCGTCAACATCCTGGGGTTCCTGACCAACCAGGCGTTCGTCTGGCTGTTGGTCAAGCAGATGGGTGGGCCGACCTGGTGGCCGGTGCTGCCGATCATGTTCGTAACCCCGCTTCTGACGTTCGCGCTGAACCGGCATTGGGTGTTTCGTTAACCATGACGCGCGCAGACGGAGGCGGGATGACCGTGCACGATCCACTCGCCGCCAAACGCGCCAACGCCGCCCGGCCCGGTTGCGAACTGTCGCTGATCGTTCCCGTGAAGGATGAGGAGGCGGCGATCGAACCGTTTCTCGCCCGCGTTTCGCCCATTCTCGAACGGTTGCTGCCGGACGACGGCGGCGCCGCGCGGTGGGAGATCCTGTTCGTGGACGACGGCAGCACGGACGCCACCCTGCCCCGCATCCATGCCGCCCATCGTGCCGACGGCCGGGTGCGCGCCGTGTCGCTGTCGCGCAATTTCGGCAAGGAGGCGGCGTTGTCGGCGGGACTCGATTTCGCATGCGGACGCGCGGTGGTGCCGATCGACGTCGACCTGCAGGATCCGCCGGAGGTGATCGGCGACATGCTGGCGAAATGGCGCGAAGGGTTCGAGGTCGTCTACGGCGTCCGCCGCGACCGGCGCACCGACAGCTTCCCCAAGCGGCTGACCGCGGACCTCTACTACCGCGCGCACAACTATCTGTCGGAGGACAAGATCCCCGAACATGCCGGCGACTTCCGGCTGCTCGACCGCGCTGTGGTGGACGTCATCCGCGCCATGCCCGAGCGCAATCGCTTCATGAAGGGGCTGTTCGCGTGGAGCGGCTTCGCCCAGGCCAGCGTCGAATACGACCGGGCGCCGCGTCGGGTCGGCGAGACCAAGTTCCGGTACTGGAAATTGTGGACGCTGGCGGTGGACGGCATCACGTCCGCATCGACCATGCCGTTGCGGGTCTGGTCGTACGTCGGCGTCGTCATCGCGTTGCTGGGCCTCGTTTATGCGGCGTATCTTGTCGTGCGGACGATGCTGTTCGGGATCAGCCTGCCGGGCTACGCGTCCCTGATGGTGGCGGTGCTGTTCTTCGGCGGGCTGCAGCTCATATCGCTGGGCGTCTTGGGCGAATATGTCGGGCGCATCCTGGTGGAGGCCAAGCAGCGGCCGATCTATGTCGTGCGCCAGCGCATCGGGCTTGAAGGACGGGACGTATGAACAGCGTGAGCGGCATCGCGCCCAAGCAGGACGACATCGCCTTCCAGGCGAAGCTCTATTCCGACCCGAACCCGACGCGGCGCGGGCTGCACAACGGCCGGCGCGACTGGGTGGAGGCGCGGCTGGCCCGGCACATGGCGCCCGGCGCGCGCGCGATCGAGATCGGGGTCGGCTGCGGCATCTTCACCCGGTCGATGGCGGCGCAGGCGGGCTCGGTCATGGCGATCGACATCAACCAGAAGTTCCTGGACGGCGTCGCCGACGTCGCCGGCGTGGAGGTGCGTAACATCGATGCGACGACGCGGATCGGCGACGGCGAATACGACCTCGCCTTGTGCAGCGAAGTGCTGGAACATGTGCCGCCCGAGCGCTCCGAAGCCATGCTTCGCGCGATGCGGCAGGCGTTGAAGCCCGGCGGCGTGCTGATCCTGACGACGCCGCAGCGTTTCGCCACCGTTGAGCTGGTGGCGCGGCTGTTCAAATTCCCCCCGGTTCTGGCGCTGGCGCGCAAGCTCTACGGCAGCGCGGAGGAACTGGGGCATATCAACCTACTGACCAGCGGCGCTCTGCGACGACAGATCGCGCGCGCCGGGCTGGAGATCGTCGAAAGCGACCGGCTGGGCTTCTACCTGCCCGTGCTGGCGGAGGTCGGCGGCGGCGCGGGCTGGGCGGCGCTGCGGGCGATCGGGGCGGTGATCAAGCGGGTGCCGGTCTTGCGCGGCCTTATTTGGACGCAGGCGTACGTGCTGCGGCGGGCGGGCTGATCCGGAACAGCGCGCTGCGGTCGTTCGACCAGACGCGCTGCAATCCGGCCGTGAGCCGGGCATCGTACGCCGGCGGGTCCACCAGCCAAAGATAGTCGAACGCGCCCCGCGGCACGAGGCGGAGCGCGGCGTCGACGTCCCGCCATTCGCGATGATTGCAGCCGTTGGACGCCACGAGCTGCGACGGGTCGCCGGCAAAACGCGGATCGGGCGCGCGGACGCGGAGCAGCTGCGCGCCGGCCAGAGTCCACTGGTCGTTGACGAAGGCGTGCCGGCGGACGATCGCCATGGCGGGCAGGTGGTCCAGCCGGGCGGTCGACCACGGCATGCCGCACGTCTTGCCGACCAGCGCAACCACCCGGGCGCCCACCGGGACATGATCCAGCGCCGCGAGTTCGGCGGCAAAGCTCCTGTGATAGCCCGCGAAGCTGACCGTGGTCGCGGCCGTGCGCATGGTGAAGAAGACCATCGCCGCCACAGCCAACGCACGAACGAAGTTCGGAGAGGCCGTGGTTGCCGGGCGCACCGCCAGCAGCGCGACGGCGAGCAAATAGGGCGCCAGCCGCATGTCGGCATAGGCCGAACCCAGCAGCACGCGCGGCAGAAGCAGATAAACGGTGGCCAGAAGCATCGCGCCCAGCCCGAGCGCGCGCGACCAGGCGAAGGCCTTTCCGATCACGGCTGTCACGAGAAGCGCGACGATCACCGCGACCGATGCGATGTCGAACGTCATCGCGCGATCGCTCAACGCCTTGAGGAGATACAGCATTTTGACGGACAGGTTGAACCAGTCGCCGGTTTGCCCCCCCGCCTCGCCGCTGCGCCACAAGATCATGAGAAACAAAGGCGGGGCCAGCGGCAGGCAATCTCTTGCGGCGCGCAGTCCCGCGGCGACGAGACCGCGCCCGGTGTCGCGCGCGGCGGAAAAGGCGGCGGCGAACGCCAGCAGGCAAAGGATCGCCCAGCCGAAAACGTGTGCGACCCACAGCACGAGCGAGATGACGGGGAACGCCGCTGCCCTCACGCGCGTGCGTCCGAGGCGCGACAAGCGCAGCCAGAAGGCCAGCGCGATGAACGCCAGCGCAACCGAAAAGACGAAGTTGGCGAAGCCGAACTGAAACGGAAAGCCGTAGGCGAGCGGCAGCGTGAACAAGGCGGTCGGCGGCACGCGGCCATGCGCCTCGCGCGCGGTCCAAAGAAAGCCGGCCGCGGTCAGCGCCGGGATGGCGACCATGATGAGTTTCACCGCCCGCTCGAACCCCAGGAGCGGCGCCAGCGGCATCACCAGAAGATCGACGCCGAGGTTGCCGATCAGCGCCCATTCGAAGTCGAAGAAGCGCCGCAGCGTCGGCGACGCGGCGCCGTCGAATTGTATCCGGTAGCGGCCCATGTGGCCGAGCAGGTCGGTCAGCGGCGGGATGTCGGGCCACAGCAGCGGGATCGTCGAGGCCATGACGAGCAAAGCCAGCGCCCCCGGCCGTGACCACCAGCCGTCCCGAACGGCATCGCTTGTCTGAAAATCGTTCCGCATCGTGCCGTTGGACGCGCTATCAGCAGTTCGCGCGTGCTGTCACCGCAAAAAGGGGGCGAGGTCCGACCCGACAGGCCGAAGCTGCGGCGCCGGCCGCCGTGACCGAGCCAGACTCTCGGCGGTCAGGCCGGGATAGCGCGCTTCCCCGCCGACCGCCCGCCGCGGGCGTGGCGGATCACGAGGGTCACGAGCAGCAAGATCAGCACAAAGTCGACGAACGTCGAATAGAACAGCCAGACGTCCGTGCTCGCCAGCCGCGCCACCGCGAAATTGAGGCCCGCCGTCACCAGCCCCAGCACGCCCATCCCGACCGCGAGCCGGCCGGGGTCGACATCGGAATAAGGCAAATAGCGCGCCATGCCCGCTCCCAGCCTCTTGCCGCCGGCCAGCCCGTCGCCGAGAAACAGCGTCGCCGCGATCAGCCCGGTGATCGTGCCACGCAACTTGACCATGTCCTCGTTCTGGAAGGCGAAGGCGAGCCCCGCGGAGATCAGCATCATGACGATGCCGAACATCGCCAGTCCGCCGAGCAGGTCGACCTTGACGAAGCGCTGCGCGACGACGAGCGCGATCCCCACGGCCGCGCCGACCAGCGCGGCGGTCGTCAGGTCGGTCATCTTGGCGACCACGAAGAACAGCAGGCCCGTGGCGACGTCAACGGCCAGCGGCACGCGATTGCGCCGCCACATGGACCAATCGGTGCCCGAATCGGCAAGACCCTTCCGCCAAGCCTCCTGGGGTCCGCCCTCCATCGCGGCGATCTGGTCGCGGTATTTTTCGGGGTAGGTGATGGTGCGGCCCGGATGGCTTTCGTAGATGCGCTCGCCGGCCAACCGCGCTACGGCCCCGGTTGTCCAGGAATTGACGTAACCGGTCTCGACCTCGACCTCTCGCCCGTCCGGCAGGCGCGCCCGCAAGACGTGGTTGCGTATGGCTTCAGGGCCATAGATCGGCGTTCGATCCTCCGAGACAGGGGATCCGCCCACGTCTAGCTGCGAGATGAAGCCGTCCGTGCGCGCCCACGTGCGGACGTCGAACGCCGTGCCGTCGACCTCGAACCGGCGGCGCGGGTATCGCCACCAGGTGAAGCTCACGCCAGCGCCGTCATCTTGTCGGCGGCGCGCCGGTCGAGTTCGGCGCGGGAGACCTTTTCGGACGCCGACTTCAACTGCCCGCACGCCGCCATGATGTCGCGGCCGCGCGGCGTGCGCACGGGGGCGGAAATACCGGCGGAGAAGACGATCGACGAAAAGGACCGGATGCGCTCGGGCTCCGAACATTCGTAATCCGAGCCCGGCCACGGATTGAACGGTATCAGGTTGACCTTGGCAGGCAGCTCGTACGCGTGGATCAGCCGCACCAGCTCGCGCGCGTCGGCGTCGCTGTCGTTCTTGCCCTTGAGCATGACATATTCGAACGTGATCCGCCGCGCGTTGTTGACGCCGGGGTAGGCGGCGCAGGCGGCGAGCAGCTCCTCGATCCCGTATTTGCGGTTCAACGGCACGATTTCGTCGCGCACTTCCTTGGTCACCGCGTGCAGCGACACGGCCAGGTTGACGCCGATCTCCGCCCCCGCGCGCGCCATCATCGGCACGACGCCCGACGTGGAGAGCGTGATGCGGCGGCGGGATAAGCCCAGGCCTTCGGGATCCATGACGATCTTCAGCCCGTCGCGGACATTGTCGAAGTTGTACAAGGGCTCGCCCATGCCCATCATGACGATGTTGGTCAGCATGCGGCCTTCGGCCTGATAGGCGATGCTCGCCTGATCGCTCGCGGGCCATTCCTCCAGCGCGTCGCGCGCCAGCATCACCTGGCCGACGATCTCGCCCGCAGTCAGGTTGCGCACCAGCCGCATCGTGCCTGTGTGACAGAAGCGGCAGTTCAGCGTGCACCCGACCTGACTGGACACGCACAAAGTGCCGCGGTCCGCGTCGGGGATGAACACCATTTCGTAGTCCTGCGCGTCGGGCGAGCGAAGCAGCCATTTGCGGGTCCCGTCCGACGACACCTGCGCTTCGACCATCTCCGGGCGGCCGATGACGAAGCGTTCGGCAAGCAGCGCGCGGTGCGGCTTGGCGACTTCGCTCATGCCGTCGAAATCGCGCGCGCCGCGGTGGTATATGCGGTGCCAGACCTGCTTGGCGCGCAGCTTGGCGGCCTTGGCGTCCATGCCCGCGTCCTCGAACGCGGCGCGGATCGCTTCGCGGGACAAACCGACGAGGTCGGTAAGGCCGTCGGCGCGCGGCACGACAGGGCGCGGCACGGGGACCGGGTCGATCAGACCGGGGGATGGCATCAGCGCGTTCACGATGCCGCGGATGTAGGCGATCCCCGCGCTTTTTGCCAGCTTTGCGCGTGCGTGCGGAGGTCTACGTCGGCCGGCAGGCGAGCAGCGCCGCGTCGATGGCGGTGGCCGCGCCGTTCAGCGCGTAGGAGAACGTCATCGCGCCCCCGTTCTCGTCCCGTGCCCGCGCCGTCATCGCTACGCCCGTGCGCATGGCGGCGACGATCGCGCGGTCGGCGGCGGGCGACGGAGCCCAGGCGTCGAGCCCGCGCGCCACCAGCTGGAACAGGCGGTCGTCCACCGTCAGCACGACAGCGGAGCCCGCGCGCGCCGGACGGTGGAACCGGAGGTGGAGCTGCCCCGCGACGCGCCGTCCGGGCCAGGCCGACACGGACGCGGACGCGCCGGGGGTACGGTCCTGGGGCGCGGAGATGGCGTAGCAGCGGGCCGGTCCCGCATCCCGGAACACGGCCCAGCCGCCATGCACGCCCACCGTCGTCCGCTGCGCCGCCGCCGGCGAGCCCGGAACCGCAAGTGCAAGCAGCACCCCGACGCCCCCGCATGCAGCACTCGCTGTGTTCCTGATAATCCGCATCTCTGAAGTTCCTAAGGCACGCGGCGACCAAAGAGAGAGAAAACCGCTTCTCGCAATAGCTGGTTCGTTCCGATGACCCGAAATCTTGAATGGAACCGTGACTTACGCGCAACAGAAGACCTCGTTTATCTGGCGTTCATGCAACAGTTTCGACGTTCATACGCTTCCACGCCCACTCCTCCACGTCGGAGGTTGCATGCATAAGGATCATTGAATGCGTAAGTTCATCGTCGCCGCGCTTCTGGCCGGCACCATCGCCACGCCGGCGCTCGCGCAGGACGCCGCTCCCGTCGTCGCCACCGGCACCGGCCCGCGTATCGAAATCCTGGGCGGCTACGACGCGCCCAAGGACGGGCTCAAGAACGGCTTCACTTACGGTGTCGGCGCCGGCTTCGACTTCCAGGTCGGCAACGCGACCGCGGGTGTCGAGGCTGAATACATGGACACCAATGTCGAGCGTTGCACCAACAGCGTCGTGACGCCGAGCGACGAACTCTGCGCCGGTCTTGGCCGCGACCTCTATGTCGGCGGCCGCTTCGGCGTCGCGTCGTTCGCGGGCAGCTCGGTCTACGTCAAGGGCGGCTACACCAACCAGCGCGTCCGGGCCGAACTCGACAACACGGGCGTGACCGGCGCGGACAACGAGGCGGGCCAGAACCTCGACGGCGCGCGTATCGGCGTCGGCGCCGAATTCGCCATCCCGACGCTGGGCTTCGGCTCCGCCGCCTTCGTCAAGACCGAGTATCGCTACTCGAACTACGAGCAGGGCTTCGAGAAGCACACCGGCGTCGTTGGCGTGGGTTTCCGTTTCTAAAGTTATCAGGTCAAAGCGATACTTTGACCTGAGCGCAGGGAAGACGTGAGAGAAGGGCCGGGGCAGCGATGCCTCGGCCCTTTTCATTGCGCGAAGGAATCCGCTGGCCCGGCGCACGGCGCCGCTTTACAACCCGGCACCAAACAGATCGCAGGCCGGGGGATTCATGAAAGCAACCATCGAACGGGCGACTTTGCTCAAGGCGCTCAGCCACGTGCAGTCGGTGGTGGAACGCCGCAACACGATCCCAATCCTGTCCAACGTGCTGATCGAGGCGAGCGAGGGCGGCGGCATCCGCCTGATGGCGACCGATCTGGATATCCAGATCAACGAAACGGTGGACGCGCAGGTGTCGCAGCCGGGCGCCACCACCGTGTCGGCGCACACGCTTTTCGACATCGCGCGCAAGCTGCCCGAGGGCAGCCAGGTCGAATTGAACGCCGCCGAAGGCAAGATGCAGGTCAATGCGGGCCGCGCGCGGTTCAACCTCCAGACGCTGCCGCGCGACGACTTCCCGGTGATCGCCGAAGGCGACCTGCCGACCGCGTTCGAACTGCCGTCGGCGACGCTGCGTACGATCATCGACAAGACGCGCTTCGCGATCTCGACGGAGGAAACGCGCTATTACCTCAACGGCATCTTCGTGCACGCGGTGGACGACGTGCTGAAGGCGGCCGCCACCGACGGTCACCGGCTGGCGCGCGTCACCGTACCGCTGCCGGACGGCGCGTCCGGCATGCCGGACGTCATCATCCCGCGCAAATGCGTGGCCGAGCTTCGCAAGCTGCTCGACGAGGTCGACGGCACGGTGGAATTGTCGCTGTCGGCGACCAAGATCCGCTTCGGGCTGGGCACCGCCGTGCTAACGTCCAAGCTGATCGACGGCACCTTTCCCGACTACAACCGCGTCATCCCGACCGCCAACGACAAGCTTCTGCGGATCGATCCCAAGAGCTTCGCCGCGGGCGTCGACCGCGTCGCCACGATCGCGTCCGAAAAGACGCGCGCGGTGAAGATGGCGCTGGACCGCGATAAGATCACGCTGTCCGTGACCAGCCCGGAGAACGGCACTGCGGCGGAGGAGGTTTCCGGCGACTACACCGCCGGCGGGTTCGAGATCGGCTTCAACGCGCGCTATCTGCTCGACATTCTCGGGCAGATCGAGGGCGACACGGTGGAAGTCCACCTCGCCGACGCCGCCGCCCCGACGCTGCTGCGCGAAAACGACAAGGCGCAGGCGCTGTACGTGCTGATGCCGATGCGGGTGTAGCGGGAGCGTTCAGTCGTCGCTAGCTTGCACCGCGGACAGCCCTTCCGTATCTTGCGCGTATGATCGTTAGCCGTCTCAGCACGAAGTGGCAGACCACCGTTCCGCGCTCCGTACGCGAAGCGCTGGGCGTAGGCCCCGGTGACACGCTCGCCTACAGGATTGAGGGCGATCAGGTGTTCGTCAGCAGGGCGAGGGACGGTGCCGAAGACGGTGATGACGTCGACGGCGACCGGACGATCCGGGCCGCAATCGACGAGATCCTGAACGACCCGCATCCCCTGCCAAGTGTTCCAGCGGATGAGGCGTTTGCCCGCGTCTTCGCGCATATAGACAGGATGCGCGACGAACGGGATGCTGCTTAGCCTTCGCTTCGACAAGAGGGCGGAGGCGGACCTTCTA
>DASQNO010000119.1:0-8255 GCA_035644935.1 Sphingomonadaceae bacterium | reverse complement strand
TGCTGACGCGGGCGATGGCGGACCCCAAACGGTACCGGCGGAAGTAATCCTTTCCCGCCTGCGCGGGAGCGGGATCGGACTTGACTCGCAACGTCCGCCTGCCAAAGAATTTGCGATGGATATCCCGCTCGGCCTGACCTTCGACGACGTTCTGCTGAGGCCCGCGGAAAGCAGCATCCTGCCCAGCGCCGCGAACACCGCAACCCAGGTGACGCGGGAGATCGCGCTGGCGATACCGCTCCTGTCTTCCGCCATGGACACGGTGACCGAGAGCCGCATGGCGATCGCCATCGCGCAGATGGGGGGCCTCGGCGTGCTCCACCGCAATCTGACGGTGGACGAGCAGGCGGCGGCGGTGCGCGCGGTGAAACGGTTCGAGAGCGGCATGGTGGTGGACCCGATCACCATCGGGCCGGACGCGACGCTGGCCGATGCGCTGGCGCTGATGAAGGCGCACAGCATCTCAGGGATCCCCGTCACGGGCGTGGGCGGCAAGCTGGTCGGCATATTGACCAATCGCGACGTGCGGTTCGCGGAGGATCCCCGCCAGCCGGTGTCCGAGCTGATGACGCGCGATAATCTGGCAACGGTCAGCATCGGAGTCGGGCAAGAGGAAGCGCGGCGTATTTTACATCAGCGGCGCATCGAGAAGCTGCTGGTGGTCGATCGCGACTATGCCTGCGTCGGGCTGATCACGGTCAAGGACATGGAAAAGGCGGTCAGCGCGCCCAACGCCACCAAGGATGCGACCGGCCGGCTGCGCGTGGCGGCGGCGACCACGGTCGGGGACGCAGGATTCGCGCGCACCGAAGCGCTGCTGGACGCCGGCTGCGACCTGATCGTGATCGACACGGCGCACGGGCACAATCGCGAGGTCGCGGCCGCCGTGTCGCGGGTCAAGGCGCGGACGAATTCGGCGCAGGTGGTGGCGGGCAATGTCGCCACGGCCGAGGCCGCGCGCGCGCTGGTCGATGCGGGGGCGGACGCGATCAAGGTCGGGATTGGGCCGGGGTCGATCTGCACGACGCGCGTGGTCGCGGGCGTCGGCGTACCGCAGCTGACCGCGATCATGGACGCGGCGGGGGAAGCGTCCAAGTCCGGCGTGCCGGTGATCGCCGACGGCGGCGTCCGGACGTCGGGCGACCTTGCCAAGGCACTGGCGGCGGGGGCGTCGTGCGTGATGATCGGATCGCTGCTCGCGGGCACCGAGGAAGCGCCGGGCGAAACTTTTCTATACGGCGGCAGGAGCTACAAGAGCTATCGCGGCATGGGCTCGGTCGCGGCGATGGCTCGGGGGTCGGCGGACCGGTACTTCCAGCAGGACATTTCCGACCAGATGAAGCTGGTGCCCGAAGGGATCGAGGGCCAGGTGCCCTACAAGGGGCCGGCCAAGGACGTCGTCCACCAGCTCGTGGGCGGGGTGAAGGCGGCGATGGGCTATACCGGTTCCGCGACGATCGCCGACCTGCAGACGCGCGCGCAGTTCGTGCGGATTACCAACGCGGGGTTGCAGGAAAGCCATGTGCATGACGTCGCGATCACGCGAGAGGCGCCCAATTATCCGACGCGATGAGCCGGGCGCGGAACGACTCCGTTCGTCCCGAGCGCAGTCGAGGGGCGTTCCGAACTTCGCGCTAAGCGCCCCTCGATTTCGCTCGGGACGAACGATCTCACGGAGTACAATCGGATGACGCCTCCCGCGCGCGCGCAGGCGGCGGTTGAGATCCTGGACCTCGTGGTCGCGGCGGCGCGGAAGGCGGGGCCGGCGGCGGATACGATCGTCTCCGATTATTTCCGGACTCGGCGCTTTGCCGGGTCGGGCGACCGGCGCGCGGTGCGTGAACTCGTGTACGCGGCGATCCGGCGGGCGGGCGAGCGGCCGGAGAACGGGCGTGCGGCGATGCTGGGGCTGGCAGACGAGGATTCGGCCGTGGCGGCCTTGTTCGACGGGTCGCGCCATGGTCCGGCCGTGGCCTCACCAGGCGAGGAGCGCGCGGCGCGAGGTGTCGCGCCGGGCTGGCTGCTGGAACGCTTGCCTGCGCATCTAAACGCGGCGGAGCGAGAAGCGCTGCTCGGGCGCGCGCCGCTCGACCTGCGCGTCAACCGGCTTAAGGGCGATGTCGAGGCGGTTATGCGCGAGTTCCCGGACGCTGTGCCGGCGCCGCACGCGGCCTTTGGCCTGCGGCTCCCCGAGAACTTGCGGGTGGAGGATAGCGCCGCGTTTCGGGAAGGGCGTATCGAGGTGCAGGATGCGGGGAGCCAGGCGATCGTCGCTGCCTGCGCGGCTCGGCCGGGGATGCTCGCCGTGGACCTGTGCGCGGGTGCGGGGGGCAAGAGCCTGGCGCTGGCCGCGGACATGGGCGGACCCGCCGACGGACGATTGATCGCCTGCGACACGGATCGCGGACGGCTGTCCCGCTTGCCGCCGCGCGCGAACCGGGCGGGTGCGGCCGTCGAGATACGGCTGCTGAACCCCGGGCGCGAAGGCGAAGCGCTGGCCGACCTCGCGGGCGCGGCGGACCTCGTGCTGGTCGACGCGCCCTGTTCGGGAACGGGGACGTGGCGGCGCAACCCGGAGGCGCGGTGGCGGCTTAGCCCCGAGCGGTTGGCGCGGCTGACGGCGTTGCAGGCGCACATTCTGGCGCTCGCGGCGCCGCTGGTGCGGCCGGGCGGCCATCTCGTCTACGCGGTGTGCTCGCTGCTGCCCGAAGAAGGGCGGGCGCAGGTCGACACGTTCTTCAACGGTCGTTCAGGCTGGGTGGCCGAAGAGATAGCGACCGCCGGGCGGGCGGACGGGGCCGGGCGGCTCCTGACGCCGCTGCACGACGGCACCGACGGATTTTTCGTCGCGCGCCTGCGGGCGCCGTGTTAAACGGCGGACGATCTTGGAGACACTGATGCGCCTTTTGCCCGTTGCTCTCGTGCTCGCGTTCGGCTTCGCGACGATGTCCACTTCGGTCAGCGGCCAGCGCGCCGACGACCAGATTTCACCGCTCAGCCTGTCTTATCAGGCGCGCGGCGACGCGCTGACCGCGAGCGGGCAGTACCCGGCGGCGATCGACGCGCTGGAGACCGCGCTGGCGGTCGATCCGCGGAACCGCGGCGCCTATCGCTCGCTCGCCCGCGTCGCCCATGCGCAGGGGCTCTACGGCAAGGCCATCAAGCTGTATGGCGAGGTGCTGGCGATCGAGCCCAACGACCTGGTCGCGCTTGCCGGGCAGGGTGAGGCGATGGTGCAGCGCGGAGCGGTCGACCGCGCGCGCGCCAATCTTGAGCGGATCAAGAAGCTGTGCGCGAGCGGGTGCGCGCCGTCGGTGCAGCTTTCGGCGGCGATCGCCAAGGGTCCGCCGCCCGCGGTGGTGACAGCGGAGGTCAAGCCGGTGGCGCCGAGCACGGTGCCTAAGGCGCAGTAACTTCTTGATGCGTCATCCCGGCGGCGGCCGGGATCTCGGCGGGTCCTGAGACCGCACGTTTCACCCGTCGAGATCCCAGCCTGCACTGGGATGACGTTTGTGTAAGTCAAGCGCGCGCGGCGCCCAGCGCGCGTGCCAGGGTTACATACTCTTCGACGCTGAGCGTCTCGCCTCGTCTCGTGGGGTCGGTGCCCGTCGCCGCCATCGCCGCGTCGCCGCCGGTTACGCTCTTGAGGCTCTGCCGCAGCATCTTGCGGCGCTGACCGAACGCGGCGGCGGTGAGGCGTTCGAGATCGTCGAAGCGGACGCCGGGCGGCTGTGCGGCGGGGACGATGTGCACCACGGCGGAGGCGATCTTGGGCGGGGGGACGAATGCTGAGCGGTGCACGGCCATGGCAATCCGCGGCTGGCTGCGCCACTGCGCGAGCACCGACAGTCGGCCGTATGCCTTGCTGCCGGGAGCCGCGACGATGCGGTCGGCGACTTCGCGCTGAAACATCAGCGTCAGCGATGTCCACCACGCGGGCCATGCCTCGCCGCGCAGCCAGCGGACGAGCAGGGCGGTGCCGACATTGTAGGGCAGGTTAGCGACAACGTGCGCGCCGGGCACGAGCGCCGCTTCGTCTACCGTCATAGCGTCGGCGTCCAAGACCTTGAGTCGGGAAGGAAACGCTGTGTCCAGCTCGGCCAAAGCGGGAAGGCAGCGCGCGTCCCGCTCCACTGCGGTGACAACCGCGCCGGCGGTCAGCAGCGCGCGGGTCAGGCCGCCCGGACCGGGTCCCACCTCGTACACGGCTTGCCCGGCGAGCGGTCCGGGCACGGCCGCGATGCGCGCCAGGAGCTGGCCATCGAGCAGGAAGTTCTGGCCAAGCGCCTTGTTGGCCGAAAGCCCATGGCGCGCGATGACCTCGCGCAGCGGGGGCAGCCCGTTGGCCGCCGTCACGCGGCGGAGGCGCCCTGAGCCCCGAGGCGGCGCGCCGCGCAGTCGGCGGCCATGCGGATCGCCGCTATCATCGCGCCGGGTTCGGCGACGCCGCGCCCGGCAAGCGCAAAGGCCGTGCCGTGATCGGGCGCGGTGCGGACGATCGGCAGGCCAAGAGTCATGTTGACGCCTTCGTCGAAGTGCAGCGCTTTCAGCGGGATCAACGCCTGGTCGTGGTAGAGGCAGAGCGCCGCGTCGTAATTGGCCCGGGCGCGCGGATGGAACATCGTGTCGGCGGCGTGCGGTCCCGTGACGTCGTGGCCGTCGGCCTGCAGCTCCGCGATCGCGGGCGCGATGATTTCGATCTCCTCGCGGCCCAGCGCGCCGCCCTCGCCCGCGTGCGGGTTGAGGCCGGCCACGGCGACGCGGGGATTCTCGATGCCGAAGTCGCGGCGAAGGCCGCGCAGCGTCGCCAGCGCGCGGGCGATCAGCAGTGAACGCGTCAGCAGGCCCGGCACGTCGGCTAGGGCGACATGGGTGGTGACGGGCACCGTGCGCAGCGTCGGTCCGGCGAGCATCATCACAATGTTGTCGCGCCCGACCCCGCAGCGTTCGGCGACGAACTCGGTCTGGCCGGCGTGACTGAAGCCGATCGCGTAGAGCTGCGCCTTGGACACGGGGGCGGTCACCAGCGCGCCCGCGGCGCCCGACCGGGTAAGGCCAAGCGCAAGTTCCAGCGAGTCTAGCGCGCAGCGGGCGCCCGCGAGATCAGGATTGCCGGGCGTCACCGCCGACATCGCGGGCAGTTCGATGACCGGCAGCGCGTCGCCGAAGCACGCGGCCGCGTCCACGGGGGTCGACACAACTTCGACCGGTCCGTCCCACACGGCGGACACCGATGCCGGATCGCCAACCGCCACGAACAGCGGCAATTCGGCTTGGTGGCGAGCGCCCCAGGCCTTCGCGACGATCTCCGGCCCAATCCCCGCGGGATCGCCCAAGGCGACGGCCAGCGGCCGGGCGCCGCCGTTCACCGGCATGCCGCGACGGCTCTCTTAGCGGTAGTCGACAACGGCATCGCGCCGGAGGTCGCGAAGGTAACGCTGCGCCCGGCGATTGGTGCGCTCCTCGTTGAGCTGCGCGTAGATGCGGTCAAAGGATGGAGCATTGGTCTGCTCCGGCTCGTCGCGCCCGCACAGCACCAAAACGCGGATGCTCTCGTCGAGAGACCCGAACGGATTGGTCGCCTGACCGATCTGCAGGTTCATCATGGTGTTCTGCAGCACGGGCGGCAGGTCGCGGATGCGGATCGAGTCGCTCTGGACGACCTCGCCTTTGAAGCGGGCGGCGAGTTCTTCCGCCTTGCCGCAGCCGCCGACCGACCGGCTGGCGGCCGCGAACGCCTCAACCGTGGGCCGCGCCTGATCCTGCGTCGTGCCCTTGGGAAAGGTGATCGACACCTGCTTGAGCGTCAGTTGCGCGTCTTTGGGATCGGCGGTCAGCACCTGACGGCTGTCCTGCACCGCGATGATCGACACGCCGCCGTCTACCGGGATCGGCGGGCTGATCTGCCCGGTGGGCAGCGCGCGCGCGGCGGCGGCGAGCGGATCGGGAAGCTGTTCGGGGCGAACCCAGCCGAGATCGCCGCCAACCGCGGCGGTGGATGCTTGCGAGAACTGTCGCGCATAGGCCAAGAACGACCCCCCGTTCCGGACCTGCTGAATGATGCGCTCGGCATTGGCCATCGCCTCGCCTTGCGTTTCCGGCGTCGCGGCCAGGAAAATTTCCCCGATTCGATACTCCTGCGTGCCCTTTGACGCGTTAAGCTTGTCGATGATCGCCTGGACCTCTTCGTCGCCGACATTGACGAAGGCCTCGATCTTGCGGCTCTGCAATTTGCGCCACGCCAGTTCGCCCTCGATCTGGCGCCGGATCGACTTGGTCGACGATCCCAGGCCCCGTAGATATGCGTCGAACTCAGCGGGCGTGTTTTTCCCGAAGTTGGTCGCGACGCGGTTCTGGAATTGGTCGATCTCGGCGGCGGACACGACGATCTGGTTGGCCTTGGCTTCCTGAATCTGCAGCGTCTCGTCGATCAGATTGCGAAAGACCTGCAGGCGCAGGCGCTCAAGCTCCTGGGGCGGGATCTGTCCGTCCGACGCTGCAAGCGAAAGCGCAACGCGGTGATCGATATCGGTCTGCGTCAGGACGTGGCCGTTAACGATGGCGGTCGCCTTGCGGACGGTCGGATTGCTGCCGAAAATCGTAGGGTTGTTGGGCAGATCAAGCGGGTTGCGTGTGCCTGCGACCGGGGCGGCGACCTGCGCCGAGGCGGCCGCCGCCAGCATCGTTGCGCAAAGGGTGAGCACCGCGCCGCCGCGGCGGAAACGTGTCGATGCAGTTCGTGAAGTCATTTCGGGTTCTAACTCGCATGAAAGCGGAAATCTATGATGCGAACTGATGCAGCCCCCCTGAACATCAGCTTAGCGGACGGGTCGCAGGCCCGCCTTACGCTCCGTTCTTAAAGCCCGAGGTTCTTGAGCGCCAGCCGGAACAGGAACGTGTTGCCCTGCCGCGCGTCGCCGAACCGTTCGTAATCGCGCCGCCAGGTGATGCCGACCTCCAGGCAGTCGTCGTCGTAAGCGACGCCCAGACGGTGTCGGACGGGCTCGTAGCCATCGGCGCCGCTGAACGGATCCTCCCGCGCGTCCGTGAGATCAACGACGGCCGAGCCGAACACCGACCAAAAGCGACCGAGCTGCACTCGGCCGCCCACCCGCACCTCCTCGCGATCGCGCAGGTCTTCCACCGCAAGACTGATGTCGCGGTCGAGGCGCAGATAGCCAATGGTCGCGTAGGTGCGCTGCGTCCCTAGCGTCAGGTCGAGTTCGTTGCGGCGCACCGCCAGATTGTCCTTGTCGAGCCGAAAGCGGTGCGTGACGTCGACAAAGGTGCCGATCTCCAGTTCGGTGCGCCCGACGACGTCGGACAGCCGGTCGGTCAGGCCCGTGCCTTCGGGGAAGATCGAGGGCTGGCGCTTCAGCCGATAGCTTTGCCCAACGATCGTGCGCAGCGACAGGTTGGGCCGGTCCAGCGCGTACTCCAGCCCGTAGGTGATGCGCGACGCGTCCTCCCAGCGGTCGTGACCAGGGAAGCGGTTAAGCGAAAAGAGGTTGCCGCTTTCCAGATCAACCGAACGCGAATCCTCGTTGGGGATGCTGAGGTTGCGGGTCGGCGGCGTGGCGACGAACTGGACACGCGGGGTGATGCGTTGCGTGCCGCCGAACAGGGTGCCGATCAGCGGCCAGCGCACGTCGGCGGCCAGCGCGCCGACCGCCCGGAACTGAAAGCCCGGATCGCCGCGGTAGATCAGCGTCGCCGTGCTGTCGTTGTTGTTGCTGTTGTAGGCGTCGGCGCGGCCGTAGGCGGTGAACACCACCTCCTGCCCCATGCGGGTGAGCTTGCGCAGGTCCCAGCGCGCCCCGGCGAACGCGCGTTGCGTGTCCTGCCCGTCCGTGCGGTAGATGGCGAGGCTGTTGGCCTGCAGTTCGACGCGCCCGCCGAGCCAGGGATCGGTAAGCCGCAGCCGCGCGTCGATCGCCGGCAGCGCGATGGGCGTCGTGCCCTGCCGGTCCGTCGCGCGTAGGCCCTGAAACGCCCAGCCGGCGATCGAAACGTAGCTGTCGGTGCTGATCCGTTCGGCGTTGATCAGCGTGCGCAGCCGGTCGTCGCGCGAGATATCGTAGCGGCGCAGGAACGTCTTGTCGGTCGTGACGCGGGTGGCGGCCGTGATGCTCCAAAGCGGGTCCAGCTGCAGCCGGCCATTGGCCTCGAAATAGCCCCGAAACCCGCGGTCGCGATCGGCGGTGAGCGCGTTGCCCAGGTTGACGTCGGTGCGCGTGCCGTAGGTGACGAAGCCG